>JARRJW010000109.1:0-11590 GCA_037388785.1 Gammaproteobacteria bacterium | reverse complement strand
GTCAGGTTACCATTATGGGCAAGCGTAATACCGTAAGGTGAGTTGACATAAAAAGGCTGTGCTTCAGCCGATGATGAAGAACCCGCAGTTGGGTAGCGTACATTGGCGATACCCATGTTTCCTTTTAACTTCATCATGTGATGAGCATGAAATACATCCCTGGCCAGACCGTTATCCTTTCTCAGGTGCAGGCGGTTATCTTCACATGTAACAATACCTGCAGCATCCTGCCCACGATGCTGCAGCACCATTAACGCATCATACAGCGACTGGTTAACAGGACTTTGACCAACAATACCAACAATTCCACACATAATGCTGTCCGATAATTTTCAGATCAATAAGAAAAGTATTGCGCAATATCTTCCGGCAGTAAATCTCTGAGCCAAACAGAAATCTCCTGAAAATGCCCAATCAATAACGAATCCTTCCACCACGGGTCTTCGGGCACAGGCGTCAAACCAGCCAGCAGAATCAGAATAGCCACTATTACAACACCCCTGGCAACCCCAAAAAACACCCCAAGTAAACGATCAGTCCCCGACAGGCCGGTATGTTCGACCAGTTTCGACAACAAGTATCCGATTATGCCACCAATGATCAGAACAACAATCATTATCAATGCAAACGAAATACCCAGACGCGCTGAAGGCAGTGAAATCCATTGAATCAGCAACGCTGCCAGGTCACGGAAAAACATCCAGCTGAGCCAAAATGCGGATATCCAGATAAACAGTGAAAAGGCTTCTTTGACAAAACCACGAAACAGGCTGATAACTGCTGATAAAGCAATGACAACCAAAATGATATAGTCAACTGTGATCATTTGTCAGAATCAGGGGTAACGGATAACCCGGGTACTCAGGAAAAACTTTTTCGAGATTTCCTTTTTTTCTATTTTTTCCTCAAGGTCTGCCTGGTTCTTAATTTCCTTAACTTCGGAGCCTTCCTGAGGTTTGATTGAACTGCCAAACTCGACCTGTTCCTTAAACTCGGAAATTTCCTGGTCAGTGACCAACGGTTTTTCAAATGAAGTAATTTGTTTTTCAGGAATGTTGCTAGAGTAGATATCACTGTCAATAACAGTGTCCTCCTCAAGCAACATCGGAATAAAAATCACCCCGAGAGAAGCCAGCACAGCAGCGCCAATTAATCGTTTTTTCAATGCGTTATCCATTCAAACTTCCGGACTATATTTGCTTTTCGAGCATTTCCAGGCATGCACCAGCAACCAAAAATGAACCAGTAACCAGAAGCGTATCACCGGCATTTGCCTGCTGCATGACAGATTGGTAAACATCTTCGATATTATCTGACATTCCGGCAATTTTTGCACTGTCGTCCGGGAAATGTTTCTTTAACTCGTCGGCAGTTAAACCTCTCTCTCCGGGCGTAGACATCAGGTACCAGTAGTCGGCATGCCCTAACAGCGGCTCAAGACTGGCCTCTATCTGTTTATCTTTTAACATGCCAATAATGATATGCAACTTGCCTTTTACAATAAAACGCGCCAAATTGCGTTCCAGTTGCTGCATCGAATTTGCTGCATCGAATCCGGATTATGTGCGACATCAATAATCGTATTGATTTCACCCGGTAGCACCTGAAAACGCCCCATGATTTTTGCTGAACCCAAGCCAGCACGCATGGCATCAGCTTCCACAGGCAATTTTTCCTTACAGGCCAGCAATAATGCAATAACACCGGCTGCGTTCTCAATTTGATGCTCGCCCCTGAGTGATGGCAATGGTAACGCGTGGCGGGCACCAAAACCGGACTGAATTTCCCAACCATTTTGATCAGATTTAACTTGATAATCTCTTCCAGAGACAACCAGGTCACAGCCAATAGTCTTCGCGGTTTGTTCAATGCTGGCAGGTATGTGCTTTCCTGCGAAAACCGCATATTGGCCTGCCCGCAAAATGCCGGCCTTCTCCTTGCCGATGGTTTCCCTGTCGCTTCCCAACCAGTCCTGATGATCTATACCAATAGATGTGATCAACGCAGCGTCTGCATCCACAATATTTACTGCATCCAGTCGGCCTCCCAGACCGACTTCCAGCACAATTACATCGGGCATTTCCCAGGAAAAAAGCACCAGGGCAGCCAATGTGGCAAATTCAAAATAAGAAAGACTGGTCTCTCCCCTGACCTGGTCAATAACATGGAAGGCATCACAGAGTTGCTGATCGCTAGCTTCCTCGCCATTGATACGTATTC
The DNA here is from genome assembly GCA_037388785.1 of Gammaproteobacteria bacterium. Lineage (GTDB taxonomy): Bacteria > Pseudomonadota > Gammaproteobacteria > Chromatiales > Chromatiaceae > JABDQZ01. The sequence goes on along the minus strand of JARRJW010000109.1, from coordinate 9,370 downwards.
GTTCGTTATAGCTGACAAGATGAGGTGATGTATAACAACCCACCGAGTAACCGGCCTCAAGCAAAATGGCTTCTAGAAAAGCTACAGCCGACCCCTTGCCATTGGTACCAGCGACACTGATCACAAAACTTGAGTCGTTTAATCGCGGCAGACTGTTCCAGACAGAGGATACGCGTTCAAGGCCAAGGTCAATTGATTTTCCATGAAGAGAAAGCTGCCAATCCAGCCACTGCTGAAGCCTGGTGAAGCGCATAAAAATGAAATAAAAATATCAGGTATCAGGCCGCTTTTTTCAGCAGGATACTCAGCACCGCGTGAAGTTCATCACGCATATCGCGGCGATCAACAATCATGTCGATGGCGCCATGTTCAAGTAGAAACTCTGAGCGCTGAAAACCTTCAGGTAGTTTTTCACGCACGGTCTGTTCGATAACACGCGGTCCGGCAAAACCAATTAATGCATTCGGCTCGGCGACATTTAAATCACCCAGCATGGCCAGACTCGCCGAAACGCCCCCCATGGTGGGATCAGTCATTACCGAAATAAAGGGAACACCACGGTCAGCCATTTTCCCCAGTACGGCACTGGTTTTTGCCATTTGCATCAGAGAAAACAAAGATTCCTGCATACGGGCACCACCTGATGCCGAAAAGCACACATAGGGAATGTGTTTATCAAGTGCCTCGTTGGCTCCACGAACAAAACGCTCACCAACCACTGATCCCATCGATCCACCCATGTAACCGAACTCAAATGCCGAAGCGACAATATCCATGCCTTTCAACTGGCCTTTCATGACAACCATCGCATCCTTTTCACCAGTCTGTTTCTGTGCAGCAGAAACGCGGTCCTTGTACTTTTTACTGTCTTTGAACTTCAATGGATCCAGTGGCTCAAGATCTTGTCCGATTTCTTCCTGGTTATCAGTATCTAGAAACAGTTCCAGGCGACGGCGTGCATCAATACGGTTGTGATGAGAACATTTCGGGCAAACATTATAACTGCGGTCCAGTTCTGCCTTGTAGAGAATGGCACTGCATCCGGGACACTTGGCCCATAACCCCTCGGGAACGGCTTTTTTGTTGCCGCCCTCGGTACGGATACGGCTGGGCATTAATTTTTCGAACCAACTCATTGCTTATTCCTGTTGCTTTTGCTTTTTCGGGAATTGCTAATAACTATAACCAAGATTCAGATTTTTGCAGAATCAAGCAAGCAAACTAATTCTCGAATTACGCATTATCCATCGCTTTACGCATACCACTTATTAAAGATTCGGCTTCCGACATAAGAGTCTGTTCATTATCCGCATTTTCTTCAATTTTGCGCACAAGCGAACTGCCCACAATCACCGCATCACTGATTCTGGACATTTTTCCAGCGATTTCAGCATTGGAAATACCAAAGCCAACGCCGATGGGCAGGTTGGTCATGGAACGGATATGGGTGATTTTCTCTTGAACGGCATCAATATCAAGTGTGGCCGCTCCCGTTACACCTTTCAACGAAACATAATAAACAAAACCACTGGCGGCACTGGTGATCATTTCAATACGCTTGTCTGTACTGGTTGGAGCCAGCAGAAAAATTGGATCAATATCATTGGCTTTCATTTCGATTAGCAGGTCATGCGCTTCCTGCGGTGGTAAATCGACAATAATCGCACCGTCAATACCAGCCTCGTTAGCCTGTTGCGAAAAAGCCTGGTAACCCATGACCTCTATCGGGTTCATGTAACCCATTAAAACAATAGGCGTTTCGTTGTCGGTTTGTCTGAATTCCCTGACCATATCGAGAACATCATGAAGCGTTATATGGTGTTCCAGGGCACGTTCACTGGCACGCTGAATGACCGGACCATCTGCCATAGGGTCGGAAAAAGGCACCCCCAATTCAAGCAGATCGGCACCCGAAGCAACTAGCTTGTGCATGAGTTTAACGGTGATCCCCGGGTTGGGGTCGCCCGCAGTGATGAATGGAATCAAGGCCTTTTTACCAGCCTGTTTAAGTGTCTGAAACCTGTGACTGATTCGGCTCATATCTTTATGCCATCCCTGCTTGCAACCGTGTGCATGTCTTTGTCACCACGACCTGAAAGATTAATCAAAATCGTCTCATCTTTAGATAAACCGGGCGCCATCTTCATCGCCTGAGCAATAGCATGACTGGATTCAAGTGCAGGAATGATCCCCTCGGTTCTGGTTAAACGGTAAAAAGCAGCCAGGGCTTCTTCATCATCGACCGCAACATACTCTGCTCTGCCGCTATCTTTTAACCAGGCATGCTCAGGGCCTACTCCCGGGTAATCAAGACCGGCTGAAATCGAGTGCGTTTCGATAATCTGACCATCATCAGACTCCATCAGGTAAGTACGGTTACCATGTAAAACACCTGGACGCCCGGCACATAACGGTGCTGCATGATGTCCTGTCTGCAGGCCGTCACCAGCAGCCTCAACCCCGACAATTTTCACCGATTCGTCATTGATAAAAGGATAAAACAAACCAATCGCATTGGAACCACCACCTACACAGGCAACCAGGTGATCTGGCAACCTGCCAGTCATTTCCTGCATCTGTGCTTTGGCTTCCCGGCCGATAACCGTCTGAAAATCCCTTACCATCGCTGGGTAAGGATGTGGTCCGGCAACGGTGCCAATGATATAAAATGTATCATCGACATTTGAGACCCAATCACGCATGGCTTCATTGAGCGCGTCTTTTAGCGTCTTTGAGCCGGATGAAACCGACCTGACCTCGGCACCAAGCAGCTTCATGCGATAAACATTAGCCTCCTGCCGGGCTACATCGACAGCTCCCATATATACCACGCATTCCAGTCCAAGACGGGCCGCCACCGTTGCACTGGCAACACCATGCTGTCCGGCACCAGTCTCAGCGATAATGCGTTTCTTGCCCATGCGCTTGGCAACAAGTGCCTGGCCAATTGTATTGTTGATCTTGTGCGCGCCAGTATGATTCAAATCTTCGCGTTTAAGATAGATCTGGGCACCACCAAGTTCCTCGGTTAAACGCCTGGCAAAATAAATAGGCGAAGGCCTGCCAACATAACTTGCAAGGTCAGCATCCAGTTCAGACAGGAATGCTTCATCCTTCAGACATTTCTGATAGGCATCAGCCAGGTCCTCAAGGGGTTTCATCAGCGTTTCAGCTACAAAAACACCACCATAAGGACCAAAATGTCCCATTTCATCCGGCAGGCCGGTCAATTGTCATAGGGCTGCACATTCGCTATGGCAGAGTCAACATTTTCTGGACCTAAACCACCAGCAAGAATAATTTCAGGAGCAAGTTCCTGCGGTATCCTTTCCCAGTTAAAAGACTCACCCGTACCCCCAGGCGCCCCTGGTATGTAGGTATCAAGCAACAGGTTTTTGGCCGAAGCGTAACGCTCGCGCTCGCGCAGCAAATCTACATCCTCTTTCATGCGCAATGCCTTGATATAAGGAAAATCAAAACCGGCACAATAGTCCGGACATTCATTTCCATGAAACTGTAATAAATTAATCCCTGTCAACTCAATGGCTTTGGTTACATCCTGCTGATCGGCATTGACGAACAAACCAACACAGGTAACAAATGCCGGCAACGATCTGACAATTTCAGCAGCTGCATCGATTTCTATAAACCTGGGACTGGGTGGGTAAAAAACCAGCCCGATGGCATCGGCCCCATGCGAGACAGCCACATGAGCCATCTCAACATCCGTAAGACCACAAATTTTAACACGGGTTCGCATCGAGCAATTATACACAGGTTAAACTTATAACACTGCCGGAAATTGAGTCTGTGGAATCATAAATTTTTCAGGGTATTCAACCGACTCAAAATACAGGCCCTCCGGTGCAGCCGTCACCCCTCCAAGGGTGCGGTCCCTGTAGGACAGCACTTCAGCTGCCCAGTTAACAGGACGTTCATGCCGACCAATGGCAATCAGCACACCGGCAATATTTCGCACCATGTGATGAAGAAAGGCGTTGGCATGTAACCGTAAAACTATCATGTCGCCATTACGATCAACATCCAGTTTATGCAGGGTTTTTATCGGAGACTTCGCCTGGCATTGCAATGCCCGGTAAGATGAGAAATCATGAGTACCAAGCAGATCCTGGGCAGCCTGATGCATCACCTCATGATCAAGATCATAATGAGTCCAATTGACCTTACCGGTAAGTAGTGCTGAACGTGTTGGCCTGTTCCAGATGAAATAGCGATATGAGCGACTCATCGCAGAAAAACGCGCATGAAAATCGTCATCAACAAATTTAACCCAGTTAATGCTGACGTCATCAGGCAAATTGACATTAATACCCAAAAGCCATTGTCTTTCGGTTCGAACCGCGTCTGTTTCAAAATGTGCAACCTGGCCAACAGCGTGCACACCGGTGTCCGTGCGGCCGGCACAGAAAAGCCTCACGTCATGATTGGCAACTCTGGCGACCGCCTGCTCAAGACATAACTGAACAGTTCGCACACCCTCCTGCTGAACCTGCCAGCCATGAAAGCGATTACCATCATATTCTACGCCAAGAGCAATTTTCATAATTTACAAAAACAACAAAGGCGCAAAAAGCGCCCTTGTTTTTCAAACGTTAATTGGTATCAACTCAATAATGACGGCAATTGGCAGCTCTTAATCAGGAGATTTCAGAAATCATGTTCTGCGCCTCCTGCTTCTGCGCATCACTACCCTCTTCAACAACCTCTTCCAAAATACCTTTCGCACCATCCTTATCACCCATTTCTATGTAGGCACGGGCAAGATCCAGCTTGGTGGAAACATCATCCAGTTCACTCAGTTCCCCAAAGGATTCAAGGTCTTCATCAGGCAGCATCAGATCGTCTTCAGATGGCAATTCAGCTTCAGCACCAACTTCAACGTCTGCAGTATCGACATCATCAATATCAAAGTTTTCCAACTCTGTAGCAAGCTCCTCGATAGCTTCCTCTTCATTGGTAGCTGTCGTTGAACTGGTGTCCAGGTCAACATCCGGCAACGGAATGGTATCTTCAGTAACATCGCCGGATTCATCCAGATCGTCGAGTTCCAGAGTAGGTATTCCTTCATCAGCCTCGTCTTTAGCGGCGGCTGAAGAGTCACCAAGATCGAACTCAGGTAACTCCTCTTCAATTGTCTGTTTTTCAGCTTCGATATTAAGCTCTTCCAGATCTTCCGAAGGAGCATTCAAGTCAGCAACAGAGTCATCCACATCATCGTTTAGCTGAGACTCAAGTTCACTTAGAGCCACATCCAGATCATCAGTAACATCCTGGCTTGGCACTTCGGCTGCATCTGCAAACAAAGTATTTTCAGGGTCAAGTTCGACTCCCATCAGCTTGGCGCGATTCCAGGCATCTGAATCTGCCTCTTCTGCACCGGCCTCATGCATCTTGCCAGCCAGTTCAGAGAATTTTTCAGCGTCCTTGTTGGAATAATAGATTTCAAGCAACTTATGCTGATAAGGCAATTTTCCTGGTTCAGCTTCAAGGGCCTGCAGGACCATTTCTTCGGCCTGGTCAAATCGACCATAGGCGATGTATACATCAGCTTCAGATAACGGATCAACTTCTCCGGTTTCCTGATTATCCAGTTCCTGCAGATCAGCTGGTGTAAATTCACTCAAGAAAGAGCTTTCATCTTCGGCGGCTTCTGCCGCAGCCGGCTGTGCGGCTGTCGCTGTCGCAGCAGGCGCCACATCCTTTGCAGATGCGGCAGGCTTGGTATCTAAAGAAACATCATCACGTTTTTTACTGCGACTGAAGGCAGCCCAAATCAGCGCTAACAGAACAACCAAAACGGCAACAGCAATACCCATCATCGTGGCGCTACCGGTTACCATGTCGATAATACTGGGCTCTTTAGCAGGCTTGGGCTTGCTAACGGGCTCAGGAGCCATTGCAGCCGGTTCTGCTGTTTCTTCAGCCATGGCTGGAGACTCGGTTTCGCTTGTTTCCATGGAGGAGTCAGTAGTTTCAGCCATTTGCTCAACAACCGCTTCTGATTCAGCAGACATGGTCTCGGACATATCAGAGACAGCATCCTCAGCTGTTTCGGCAACTTCTTCCATTGTTCCTTCAGCAGGCATACCTTCTTCAGCTGACATACCCTCATCAGCTGACATCTCCGGCTCAGTATCGACTGTCATGTCAGTGTCATTGGCTGCCTGCAATTTAGCCAACTGCTCATCTTTCAACTCGAGCAGGCGTTTCATGTCAGCAAGCTGAGATTCCATGAGTTCCATCTGGGTACGCATTTCCTCAGCTTCGCTTTGCGAAGTCACCAGGTTCTCCTGGGCGGCGATCAGTTTCTGATTAACATCTTCTTCACTATCACCTGTACCATCACTGCCAAGAGCAACATCACTGCCACTTAGACGCAGCATTGCTGATTCGTCTGACTCAGCATCGCTGTCAGGCATTGGCATAGCGTCTTCCGGTGCAGGTTCAGCAGCTACCGTTGCAGCCGGCATGGCCGAAGCCATCTTGCCCTGTTTCCAGTCCTGGTATTGTCGATTAGCCAGTTCATTGGCCTGTTGCCGTGTCAATGATTTAGCCTGTGACTCAGAGGGCATTCTCAAGATACTTCCAGCTTTAAGAGTATTAATGTTGTAACTGGAAAATGCTTCCGGGTTTTCTTCTAGAATCGCCATCATCATCTGGTTGACGGACACATTGCCAGGTTTATAGTTGTTGGCAATAGTCCAGAGTGTCTCGTTATTCTGAACCGGCCCATATTCACCAGTGTCCGACATTGTTCCCGTGGAACGCGGACGGGATGGCGTCGAAGTAATCGTTGGACTTGATGAAGTTACAGGCGTGGAAACAGGTGATGATTTTCTGCCGGTGGTTAAAGGCGGATCAAGCAGAACAGTAAATTCCCTGACCATTCGACCTTTCGGCCAATCTACTTCAACAAGGAAATTGAGATAAGGTTCTCGAATCAGCTTTTGACTGTAGACCTCGATGATCGCATCGCCATTGGGTTTTCTGAATGTTTTAAACTTCAGGTAAGACAGGCTGAAAGGTCTGTCTACGCCTGCTCGCTTAAAAACCTCTGGAGGAGCGAGGCTGACTTTCACCCCATCAAGCTCTCCCTGAGGAACAGAGAGCAATTGAATCTCACCATCAAAAGGTTCATTCAATGCTGAACGGGTTGTAATTTTACCCAGACCCAGGGCCTGAGTTTGAAACGGTGCAATTGCCAATGCAATTGCCATTGCCAATGGAAGTTTGCGAAGCATCTCCCCTCCTAGCTCGCAGAAAACTGAATGGTTAATTGATCAGATTTATCCCTAAAAATCATGCTTCAGGAAACACGATAAAATCAACCTTAAGAAATTGTTTTATAAATTCATGCTAAATATAGCTTAACAAAGGTTTTTTACCAATCATTAAACTAGTCATTGCAGCCCAACGGGCTATTTTTTCTAATATTGTGACCTGTTTAACGGCACACACAATTAAGACTTTAACGATTATTACACAAATTACCTTTCGAGGAGAATTTTTAACATTCGCCGCAACGGCTCGGCCGCTCCCCATAGCAGTTGATCACCCACAGTAAACGCATTTAAAAACTCACTACCCAGATTCATTTTACGTAGCCGCCCAACCGGCACCGTTAAAGTGCCTGTTACCGCTGCAGGCGATAACTCCCTGACAGTTTGATCACGATCATTAGGTACGACTTTGGACCAGGCATTGGCTTCATCCAAAATCTGTTCAATTTCATCAATAGGCACGTCTTTTTTCAGCTTGATGGTCAGCGCCTGGCTATGGGATCGCATGGCACCGATACGCACACAGGTACCATCGATTGGAATAATGTTATCTGAGCGGCCTAATATCTTGTTTGTTTCTGATACAGCTTTCCACTCTTCCTTGCTCTGGCCATTTTCCAGCGCTACGTCTATCCAGGGAATCAGACTACCTGCCAGTGGCACGCCAAAGTTCTCAACAGGAAAATCACTGGATCGCATGTCGTCTGTAACAACCTTGTCAATTTCAAGAATTGCCGATGAAGGATCGCTGAGTAAATTACTGGAAGAATCGCGCAGGTGCCCCATCTGATTGAGCAACTCACGCATGTTTCTGGCACCCGCGCCAGAAGCTGCCTGGTATGTCATTGCGGTCATCCATTCAACCAGGTCATGTTTAAACAGACCGCCCAGCCCCATTAGCATCAGGCTGACCGTGCAGTTACCACCGATAAAATCTTTTCTGCCATTGTCGAGTGCCTGATCGATGACATCGCGGTTAACCGGATCAAGCACAATGGTACTGGCATCGGCCATACGCAGCGCAGAGGCAGCATCGATCCAGTAACCCTGCCAACCTGAGCTTCTTAATTTGTCAAAAACCGCCTTGGTGTAATCGCCTCCCTGGCAGGTGACAATGGCATCCATTTTGGCCAGTTCAGTGATGTCCATGGCATCAATCAGAGGAGGAATTTCCTTGCCTCCGACCATGTCTGAAGAAGGACCAGCCTGACCTACTTGAGAGGTAGTAAAAAAGACTGGCTCCTGTATGTCTGCAAAATCATTTTCTTCGCGCATGCGGTCCATCAGGACAGAACCAACCATTCCGCGCCAGCCAACAAAACCTACTTTATTTATTTCCATTTAAAACTCACTGATATCAAAAAAGCTGTTGAATGATTTTTAAGACAACCAACCTCTCATTAAAACTAAAACATTTGGATTTTCTTTATCAATTCAACGTTGTCATCTCTACTGTTGGGAGAGATCGCCAGACCCTGCCCAGCAATATCCGGAGCCGAGCCATGGATAGGCTCATACATGCCTTTGCTGTTGGCATCCAGCGAAGCAGAAGGCAGCATGCCAATGGAACCGGTCAACATCGCAGCGCAATCTGAAAGAATATCACCAAACATGTTGGTCGTGACCATGACATCAAACTGCTTGGGCGCCTTGACCAATTGCATCGCAGCATTGTCAACATACATGTGCGATAGCTCTACATCGGAATAGTCTTTTTCGAAAACGGCAGTTGTTACTTCACGCCAGAGCTCCGTGCATTCCAGCACATTAGCCTTGTCTACAGAACAGACTCGACTATTACGTTTTCGGGCTATGTCGCCGGCAACGCGTGCTATGCGTTCAATTTCAGGCTCAGCATAAACCAATGTGTTAAAACCCTGTTTTACACCATCGTCAAGTTCGCGAATACCCCTTGGCTGTCCAAAGTAAATACCCCCGGTAAGTTCCCGGACAATCATGATATCCAAACCTGAAACCACCTCCGGCTTGAGCGTGGAAGCACCCGCAAGCTGCGGATATAAAATAGCCGGACGCAAATTGGCAAACAATTCCAGTTCAGAGCGCAGCCC
>JARRJW010000108.1:0-5650 GCA_037388785.1 Gammaproteobacteria bacterium | reverse complement strand
AAAGATCTTTAATTCTTAAATTTATGCCCGGCCATTCCCGGCCGGGCTTCAATTAATCCGAGAGGTACTATCATGAAAATGGTCTCAGCAATCATTAAGCCTTTTAAGCTTGATGATGTCCGTGAAGCACTGGCCGAAATTGGTGTTTCCGGCATTACAGTCGTCGAAGTTAAAGGCTTTGGCCGTCAGAAAGGTCATACAGAACTTTATCGTGGCGCAGAATATGTCGTCGATTTCCTGCCAAAAATCAAAGTTGAAATCGCTGTCGATGACAGCCAGGTCGATCAGGTTATCGAAGCAGTCACTGACGCCGCTAAAACCGGCAAAATTGGTGATGGCAAAATCTTTGTCACCGATCTTTCCCAAGTTGTTCGTATTCGTACCGGAGAATCCGGTTCCGAAGCCCTTTAATCCAGCGAGGTAGTAAGCAATGGAAAATCAGATTTTTGAATTGCAGTACGCCATGGATACTTTTTATTTCCTAATTTGTGGCGCACTGGTTATGTGGATGGCAGCAGGTTTTGCCATGCTCGAATCGGGTCTTGTTCGTTCCAAGAACACGACTGAAATTTTAACCAAGAACGTGGCTCTGTTTGCCATCTCTTGTACCATGTACCTGATTGTCGGGTACGAACTTATGTACGGCGGCGGTATGTTCCTGTCCGGAATCACTACTGTTGGTGGTATGGATGACGCAGCAGTTGCTGCAGTACTGAAAGAATCAGCAGAAGCCGGTTTTGACGGTGACTCGGTTTATTCCGGAGCCTCTGACTTCTTCTTCCAGGTAGTCTTCGTTGCTACTGCGATGTCGATTGTATCGGGTGCAGTTGCCGAGCGTATGAAACTTTGGTCTTTCCTGATCTTCGCAGTTGTCATGACTGGTTTCATCTACCCAATGGAAGGTAGCTGGACCTGGAACGGTGATTCTGTCTTCGGTCTGTTTGAACTTAGCTACAGTGACTATGCCGGCTCCGGTATCGTTCACATGGCAGGTGCTTCTGCAGCTCTGGCTGGTGTAATTCTACTTGGTGCTCGTAAAGGTAAATACGGTAAAGATGGCCAGATCAACGCGATCCCTGGTGCCAACATGCCATTAGCGACTCTTGGTACTTTCATCCTGTGGATGGGCTGGTTCGGCTTCAACGGTGGTTCTACCCTGAAACTGGGTGGTATTGCGGTTGCCAACGAAGTGGCTAACGTATTCCTAAACACGAACGCTGCCGCTGCAGGTGGTTTGATTGCCGCCCTGATCGTAGCTCGTCTGCTGTTTGGTAAAGCTGATCTGACCATGGCACTCAACGGTGCTCTGGCTGGCCTGGTTGCAATTACTGCAGAACCTGCTGATCCTACGCCACTGGTCGCTACCCTGATCGGTGCTGTTGGTGGTGTCATCGTTGTATTCTCAATCGTATTCCTGGATAAAATCAAAATTGACGATCCAGTCGGTGCGATTTCTGTACACGGTGTGGTCGGTTTCTTCGGTGTGATGGTAGTGCCATTTACCGATGGAGATGCCACTTACATGGGACAATTAATCGGTGCCGGCGTAATTTTCGCCTGGGTATTTGTTACCAGCTTTATTACCTGGCTGGTTATCAAAACAGTTATGGGTATCCGTATCAGCGAAGAAGACGAGTACAATGGTGCTGATATCGCCGAATGTGGTCTCGAAGCTTATCCTGAATTTGTCGGTGCATCCGGCTCAGGCAAATAAGCTTAACCCATAAGTCGTTGCCATGACCTTGGCGTCCTGTGAAAACAGGACGCCTTTTTTTATTTTTGGATCCGGCAAATGACCTTATCCTCAATTGTAAGCTTGGACTGCCTATTAGGAATCGTTAGAATCAAGGTTAAAAAGGGTTATTGCCTTTTACCCGGAGCATGGTTTCGATATCAATACACTTAATTAATAAAGCAGACCATTCAATGTACCAAATAAAAAATGCAGGAAAGTGCAGAGTTAAACTTTACACATCGAACACAATGGAAAACAGCTGATCATGTCAAAACCACCCTTCATTCTTGTTGACGGATCATCGTATCTTTTTCGTGCCTATCATGCACTGCCGCCTCTAACTAATTCCCAGGGAAAACCGACCGGGGCGATTGTTGGTGTGATCAACATGATAAAAAAACTGATGGCAGAGTATCAGCCGGAGCACATGGCCGTGGTTTTTGATGCCCCGGGTAAAACCTTTCGTGATGACATGTATGCTGAATACAAGGCTAACCGGCCTCCTGCACCGGATGAACTCAAGCAGCAAATACAACCACTGCATGACATTATCCGGGCAATGGGTCTGCCGTTGCTGATTATCGATGGGGTTGAGGCAGACGATGTCATCGGTACGTTGACACGCCAGGCATCTGCAAAGGGTATGGATACGCGGGTCTCAACTGGCGATAAGGATATGGCACAACTGGTTGATAAACATGTCACGCTGATTAATACCATGTCAGGTACCGTGCTGGACAGGCAGGGGGTTTATGACAAATTTGCTGTCTGGCCGGAACAGATCATTGACTACCTGGCATTAATGGGTGACACCGTGGACAACATTCCCGGTGTCTATAAATGTGGCCCAAAAACCGCAGCCAAATGGCTGGCTGAATACCAGACACTGGACCAGGTGATTGAAAATGCCGGGGAGATTAAAGGTAAAATTGGTGAAAACCTGCGTGATGCTCTTGATCAACTACCGTTGTCGCGTGAACTGACCACCATTAAAACCGATGTTGATTTAGAGTTTTCGCCTGAACAGCTGTCCCCGAAAGAAGCCGATACGCAAAAACTTCGGGAGTTATTCTCCGAGATTGAAGCCAGAAGACTGCTTGCTGACCTTGATAAAGGCGATTCTTCCGCTTCTGAAGTTGAGAGTAGCGGGCCGAAAATTGAAACCGACTACAGCATTGTGCTGACTGAACCCGAGCTTGATACCTGGCTGGATAAAATCAAAAAAGCGCCGCTGTTCGCATTTGATACTGAAACCACCAGTCTTAATTACATGCAGGCTGAACTCGTTGGAGTTTCATTCTGCATTGAAGCTGGTGAGGCGGCTTATGTCCCAGTCGCGCATAGTTACCCCGGAGCGGAAGACCAGTTATCCAGAGATACCGTGCTGGAAAAACTCAAACCCATTCTGGAAGACGAGGCTATAAAGAAAGTTGGCCAGAATCTGAAGTATGACATGAGTGTGCTGGCCCGCTACGATATAAATCTGCAAGGTATAGCCTTTGATACCATGCTTGAATCCTATGTGCTGGATTCTACCGGATCACGACATAACATGGATGCACTGGCTGAAAAATATTTAAATCACACCACTATCCATTTTGAAGATATTGCCGGCAAAGGAAAAAAACAGCTGACATTTGATCAGATTGAAATTGAAAAAGCCGGTCCTTATGCAGCAGAGGATGCAGATATTACCTTGCGCCTGCATCAGGTCCTGTGGCCACAGCTTGAACCGGAAACCCGTCTGGCAGAATTGCTGCGGACACTTGAAGTGCCATTACTAACAGTGCTGTCTCGTATAGAAAGAAATGGCGTGCGCATTGATACGGCACTACTGAACGAACAGTCGAATGAGTTGGCCAGGCGTCTGCATGATCTGGAGCAGCAGGCTTATGCCATTGCCGGTCGTGAGTTCAACATGGGCTCACCCAAGCAGATCGGACAGATATTCTTTGAGGAACTTGAGTTGCCGGTCGTTGCCAAAACCCCCAAGGGTGCTCCTTCAACCGCTGAAAATGTACTACAGGAACTGGCCGAAATGGGCCATGAACTGCCGGGGCTGCTTCTTGAACACAGGGGACTTTCCAAGCTGAAGTCCACTTATGTTGATACCCTGCCAAAAATGGTTGACCCTGATACCGGGCGCGTGCATACCAGTTATCACCAGGCAGTTGCTGCAACAGGCCGACTGTCATCTTCCGACCCGAACCTGCAGAACATTCCGGTAAGAACCGAGGAAGGACGTAAAATCCGAAAAGCCTTCATTCCAGCAAATGACCATGTCATGGTGGCGGCTGATTACTCCCAGATTGAATTGCGTATCATGGCGCATCTGTCAGCTGACAAGGGGCTTCTCGATGCTTTTTCCCGGGGACTGGATGTGCACAGTGCGACGGCAGCCGAAGTGTTTGCCGTCGATTCACTCGACGCGGTGACCAGTGACCAGCGGCGCTCTGCCAAGGCCGTGAACTTCGGCCTGATTTACGGCATGTCGGCATTCGGGTTGGCCAAGCAGTTGAATATTGGTCGGGCAGAGGCGCAAAGCTATGTTGATCTTTATTTTGAGCGCTATCCCGGCGTAAAGGATTTCATGGACTCTACCAGGGAGCTTGCACATGAAAAAGGTTTCGTGGAAACGATTTTTGGGCGTCGCCTGTATTTACCGGAAATCAATTCCAGGAACGGCATGCGCCGCCAGGCGGCTGAACGAACTGCGATTAATGCACCAATGCAGGGCAGTGCCGCCGATATCATCAAACGGGCCATGTTGGATGTGGATGGCTGGCTACTGCAGCAAAACAATGCTTCGATGAAAATGCTGATGCAGGTCCATGACGAACTGGTTTTTGAGATTCACCGGGATAACCTCGAAAGTTCGATAAGCGAAATAAAATCAAGAATGGAAAATGCGGCCAAACTGAATGTACCGTTGGTTGTTGATGTTGGGCAGGGAATGAACTGGGAAGAAGCTCACTAAAATTTGAGTTTTATAACAGTTATAAAATCAGGAAAATTAAAATTTTTGAAACTTTTTTTGATGCTGTCAGTCATACCAGTAAGCGTTGCATGACGCTGGATCGTTTTCCCCTCCCTTTAACGATCCTCGACAATCTTAGTCGAAATTAATTTTAGGGCACTGATTCAGTGCCCTTCTTTTTTTAATATTTGAACCAGCTGTCAAGTTTGTCCCAGGCAGTTTGCAGGCCCGTTTTCTTTGTTGAGGAGAATAGCTGAACGGAAAAGTCAGCACTAAGGGCTTTAATTGTTTGCCGGACTTTGAGGAGGCTGTTGTTCGCCAGGTTTTTCTTTAATTTATCAGCCTTGGTCAACAGCACATGAACAGGTAGTCCGATGTGGGCGGCCCATTCAAGCATTTGACTGTCATTGTCTTTTAATGGATGACGGCAGTCCATCATCAGAAATATCCCCTGCAGACATTGCCTGTGTTCAAGATAATCTGAAAGCGTACCCTGCCATTGGCGTTTCAGGTTTTGTGGCACCTTGGCAAATCCATAGCCTGGCAGGTCAACAATTCGACGATCATCGTCAAGGGCAAAGAAATTAAGCAGTTGTGTACGTCCGGGGGTTTTGCTGGTTCTTGCCAAGCTTTTTTGATCACATAAAGCATTGATTGCACTTGATTTTCCGGCATTCGAGCGGCCGGCGAAGGCCACCTCGAAACCGCTGTCAGGTGGTGATTGTACGAGTTTTGCTGCGCTGGTCAGGTAGCTGACATTTCGGTACTTTTTACCCATAAGTTTGGAGCGCTACTCCTGGCGTTTCCAGTCACCGGATTTGCCGCCGGTTTTTTCAAGCAAACGCACGCGATCAATCTGCATACCCCGGTCAACCGCCTTACACATATCGTAAATGGTCAATAGCCCGACCTGAACCGCATTTAATGCCTCCATTTCG
>JARRJW010000107.1:0-5769 GCA_037388785.1 Gammaproteobacteria bacterium | reverse complement strand
AGAACCAATATACCATTAGTGATTTTTACGAATATGGTCTGCGTATCGCACAAGTCAAGCAGTCCAGCGGTAGTATTCCAGTGAAGGCAAAAACCAGTGCTGAACTTTGGGGCTCTGAGGTGCCCAAAGAACGTCACGAAATGCAGTTCAGGTATTCCATCCCCCTGTCTTTACTGGCGCTGACATTACTGGCAGTGCCATTGAGCCGTTCAATGCCAAGGCAGGGTCTGTATGGAAGAATGTTTATGGCTTTTGTCGTTTATTTCAGTTTCATGAACATGCACAAACTGGCTGAAAAATGGATGGAAACCGGCCAGTCACCGATATGGCTGGGCATGTGGTGGTTGCCGGTGGTGGCGATATTCATTGCAATTTTTATCGAACTTTCTGATCGACATTCCTATCGCTATAAAATAAAAAAATCCCTGGCCAGGATGCTGCCGTCATGAATATTCTGGAACGTTATATCGGTAAGGCTATTCTGCTGGGTACCTTAATTGTCATGCTGGTACTGTTAACTTTGCTCGGTATTTTTGAGTTAATGAAACAGCTTAACCAGGTGGGTGTTGGAAATTACACCATGGCAGATGCTTTTCTGACTGCGATGCTGACAATGCCACGAAAAATGTTTGAGATTTTTCCAATGACTGCTTTGGTTGGTAGTCTGCTGGGGCTGGGTAGTCTTGCCAGCGGTGGAGAACTGACCGCAATGCGCTCAGCTGGGGTATCGGTAAATAAACTTGTGATTGCGGTGCTTAAAACCAGCCTGGCTTTGCTGGTATTTATTTTCATCATCGGGGAGTTACTTGGCCCGGTCAGTGAAGCATATGCCCAGAAAATAAAAGTTGAAAAAATGCAGCAGACAATCACTTTAAAAAGTGAGTATGGTTTTTGGGCAAGGGACGGCGATGAATTTATTAACATTCGCAAAATTCTTCCCGGGTCACGTCTGGAAGATATTTTCATATACGAGATAGATGAAGACAAGCGCATGCGCCTGGCCACTTATGCAGAGTCCGCAAACTATACGGATGGTAAATGGCAGTTGGATGGTATTCTGCAAAGCTCGATACAGGATGAGATGGTGAAGAGCCGATCGGTTGGTTCAGCTTCCTGGTCATCGATGATAGACCCGGACCTGCTGTCCATTATCGTGGTCGAGCCTTCCATGTTGCCCGCCTGGGGGTTGTACAATTACATGCAGTTTATGAAGCAAAATGGACAGGATGCAACGTCTTATGAGGTTGCGTTCTGGATAAAGGTGGTAACGCCGTTCACAACCATTGTCATGCTGCTGATTACAGTGCCGTTTGTTCTGGGTAGTCTTAGGGATGTCAGTGTCGGACAAAGGGTATTTGTGGGTGCCATGATTGGTGTCGTTTTTTATGTGTTAAACCAGGCTGTTTCACATATGTCGATTGTTTATCAGTTCGAGCCACTGCTGGCTGTGTTGGCCCCCGGTATTGCAATGCTGGCTTTTGGTATTCACCTGATCAGGCGACTCAATTAGTTTCAACAACCATGTGAGTAGCTGACCAGCGGTCATACAGGGTCTGCCTGTTTTTGGAAAAAAGCATCCAGATAAAGCCTATGCCCATGGGCAGGCAGGTAATGACCAGCATGAACAGGCGCAGACTGGCCTGTCGATAGCTTAAAGGCTGGTTGTTCGAATTTACCAGTCTTAGTTTCCAGACTTTCATGCCGAGCGTTTGTCCGCCGTTACTCCAGAACCAGATAAAGAATAATGCTGCAACAGCAAAGAGATAAAGCTGGTAGATAAACTTAATCCAGGGAGTTTTCAGGATTTCTGTTGAAGTATTTTTTCCTGCAATAATCTCAACGCCAATGGTAAAAACACTGACTGCAACCAGGACAATCGCGATTAAAAGTACAGAATCATAGAATCCTGCAGCAATACGGCGACCAAATCCTGGATAGTTGAACGTTTTTTCAATCATGAAGTAATCATTTAATTTTAATGTAGTTTATTAAGAAGAGAGGGGAATTCCCTCGGCTCTGTCAGCAAATCGCCGAATATTCAAGGAACGAGGTATCAACCATACTCGATTTTATAAAAATATTCGAAGTTCAATTGTACTGGAATTGTACTGGCAAAGCCGCCGATCAGAGCAGCGTGTCGTGAACATAATTATACATACCAAAGGCTAATCTCAGCTTCAATTTTCTAATCTAGGAGGCTGTTGTGGAAAGAAGGACAAGCGGAAGGCAATTTGCAGTAAAGGATGTCAGTGTACTTTACTCCAATTTGGGCCTGTTAAAGGCAAAATCAAAAGATCTAAGTCTGGGCGGCATCTGCCTTGATACCGGTTCAGTCAGTTTACCTGTCAACGCTGCGGTTTCTGTGGCGTTTACTATCGACGCTTTAGACGGCGCAGTGCAGTGTGAGGCTCACGCGGTGGTTGTTCGAAGTGATTATACCGAATGCTGCCTGATGTTTGACGGTATGAACGAGGTAACCCTCCAGGCTTTGAGATCTTACGTGGGAGACTGGCAGTATGTTCCAGGCGAGTCTGCCTGTAATTCATCTGTAGCCATTTAATAGCCAAACCAATTTCAAAGATACTCGCTGTCCCAGGCGAGTATTTTTCCTCAGCAATTTAATTTCGCTATAATTCCTTTTTATTTTTTCCCTGTAATCAACCCTGGTATATGGCCAAACAGAAAAAAAGGTCGGTCTTTAAACGTTTTATACGCCGCTTGCCATTACCGGTATTGGCCATTCTTGTCGGGTTGATCGTGGGTACCGGTGTCTGGGTCGTTATTGATTCGATTCAAACCAGGGCAGTGCATCAACTGTTTGAAGAGGAACTGAAAAATCGTCTTGATAAACAGGCCCAGGAATCAATGACGCGTTTTCATCATTTCATTAACCAGTATGCTGCAATCAATCGACTGTTGGGCAACCACCAGATTCTTACCCGCTATCTGACGCCGCTATTCTGGGGTAGGGATGAGTTTTATCATGAGACGATCTATCAGGATGAAGTGCCAGCCTGGCTTCCGGGTGAATTACTCTGGCAGACTTTACCAAAGCCCAGTCATGTGCTTTTAATTGACCGGTATGGCAAGGTAAGAGAAGAGTACCGGTTAAACAGCAATCCACTGGATGAAGAAATCAAGGCTTACTTTGATTGGAAAGCCGGCATCAGTCAGAGCTTTTTAACAGAAGTTTCAGGGTTGCCTTACCTGATTCTGATTGAGCAGGCCTCCGATGAAAGCGACAATATTATGGGGGCGCTTGTCCTGGTTGTGCCGATTGATACGGCTTTTCTTCAGGCATCCCAACAAAGTGTTTCTCCAGACGGTGCTATTGTTGCGCTGTTGAAAAAAGATACCAAGCAAATCATGGTCAGCAGTGATGACCAGCAGGTTTTGAAGAAAATGACGCCAGAGCATTTATCCAGTGAATTTGTTGTGACATCACAACCGCTTATGGTCAAGTCTTCTTTGGATATGCTTTTTGGAACCTTTATCCCACGATCCGGAACAGTGGCGACTGTCGAGAGGGTGTTGGAACTTGAAAGACGTCAGCGCTGGATAGGCGCCGGTGTCTTTATTCTTGTTTTCAGCTTGCTGTTCATGTTTGTTTCATTGCGTTTGAACCGTGTCTTAAATCGGATTTCGGATTTTGCACGGCGTGCCCTAGGCATGTCCGGGCTGGAAGTCAAACGCGGCAATTTATTGATCGTGCTGGAAGAATGGATACGGGAATTCAGTGAGCTTGTGTTAATGGCCAGGGAGGATATGCGGGTCAAGCACGAAGACGAGATCAGGGCTTCCAAGGCGTTGAAAGCGGCAATCATGGACACTTCACTGGATTCCATCGTCACCATTGAGGAAAGTGGCCGTATTATTGACTTTAATCCAACTGCAGAAAAAACATTTGGCATCAGTGCCAGTGATGCCATAGGCAAGAACATACAATCGTTAATCATTGCCGAACATTGCAGGAAACTGTTTAAAAATACGCTGCATGCCTGTCTCTCGGTTTCTGCAAAAAATCATTCAGTCGGCCGTGTGGAAATGCAGGCACGCCGGCACGATGGTACGTTTTTCTCTGTTGAAATTGCTATCAAGCCATTACTCATCAAGGATTATTTTCTGTTTACAGTTTATCTGCATGACATTTCAGTAAGAAAACAACAGGAGCAGGAAATTCATACTTTGGCAGCAATCCCCAGTGAAAGCCCGATGCCGATTTTGCGTATCAATAACCGTGGAGTCATCATCTATGCTAATCAGCCAAGCCGTCCACTGCTGGATTACTGGGGCGTGGAATTTTTGCAGAAACTGCCGGTTTACTGGATTAAGCAAGTAGAAAAGGTGCTGGCCGACGATCATGAGGCCGTTTATGAAGTAGAAGACAATGAGCGATATTATTCATTGCTGCTGGTACCCATATCCGACAGTAATTACGTCAATATTTACGCCAGTGATGTCACTAAGACCCGCCAGGCTGAGGCCGAGGCGCGTCAGCATCAGACTGAACTGGTACATGTCTGCCGTGTCTCAACTATGGGTGAAATGGCAACAGGTATTGCACACGAATTAAATCAGCCTCTTTCGGCGATTATGAATTATGCCAAGGGCAGCCAGCGCAGGATTAAATTGAATCCCACTGAAACTGATAGCATTTTGCAGGCACTGGAAAAAATTTCTCATCAGGCTGACAGGGCCGGAGAGATCATTAAAAGAATGCGTGGCATGCTGGCTAAACAACCAGCAATCCGGGATACGGCCGATTTAAACCAGCTGGTTCAGGAAGTCTGTTCTTTCGTGGAATTTGAATCGCGCAAACTCAACGTCAAGATTGTCACTGAACTTTTCGGTCACCCGTTACAGGTACAGGTCGATCTGGTTCAGATAGAGCAGGTCATATTGAATATCGTACGTAATGCGTTTGATGTACTGCAGTCGCTCAACGAAACAGATAAGATGGTTTTAATCAAAACAGGCATAAGCGAAAATAACATGGCTTTTGTCAGCGTTGAGGATAATGGTACTGGGATGTCTGAAACCACCAAACAACATTTGTTTCATCCGTTTTATACCACCAAGGAAACCGGTATGGGCATGGGGCTTGCCATCAGTCAAACGATCATTGATGATCATATGGGAAATATTTCAGTTGATAGCTGGCAGGGGCAGGGGACACGATTTATGATAGAGCTTCCGCTGTCAGCGATGACAGACAACTCAATAGTGGTATCTTTATGAATCTTGCCGAAAAGCAGTCCACCGTCTTTGTTGTAGATGATGACGAAGCCATGCGTGAGTCCCTGACATGGTTGATCGAGTCAGTCGGACTCAAAGTCGAAGCTCATTCTTCTGCAGACAGTTTTTTAATGTCCTATTATCCGGGGCGTTCCGGCTGCCTGCTGCTGGATGTCCGTATGCCTGGCATGAGCGGGCTGGAGTTACAGGGGCATCTGCAGGAACAGCAAATCACCTTGCCAGTCATTATGATTACCGGACATGGTGATGTACCGATGGCTGTCAGGGCGATGAAGGCCGGCGCCATCGACTTTATTGAAAAGCCCTTCAATGATGAACAGTTACTCGAATCAATCAGAAATGCACTTGCCGTTGATGATCTGCGTCGTGACGAGCAATCTTTCAAGGCCGATATTGCTTCCAGGCTGGAATTGTTGACTCCCCGTGAAACCGAGGTCATGGACATGGTAACTGCCGGTAAATCCAATAAGGAAATTGCCAATGCCTTGGGTGTTTCAGCCAAAACGGTTGAAG
>JARRJW010000106.1:0-9692 GCA_037388785.1 Gammaproteobacteria bacterium | reverse complement strand
GTTGCCAATGAAGAAATATTCGGCATGATCGATAATCTCTCCACCATTGGTTACCAGATTCAACGCAATTACATTGGCACACTGAAAATCACTGGCCGAATCAATGAAAACTGGGAATTAGGCATAGGCGTAAGGAACGATGATCCCGTACTGCTTAACATCCTTGAAAAAGCCATCAATAATATTGATGAAAAAACCCATCAGCATATTTTCAACCAATGGATGAGCATTACTTATGACAGGGGTATTGACTATAGCCTGATACGCAATATTCTGATTGTTTTTGCATTGGCCTTTATACTTTTTTTCTACCGCTACCACCTCATTCAAAAACATAACAAAGTACTTGAAACCCTCAACGAAAAATTAACCCGTCTATCAGTTACTGACCCTCTAACACAGTTGTACAATCGATTAAAACTCGATGAAAGTCTCATAAATGAAATTGCGCGTGCCCAGCGCTATAATCTGCCACTGGGAGTGATCATGCTTGATCTCGATTTTTTCAAAAAAATCAATGATACACATGGCCACCAGATCGGCGACCAAATCCTGAAAATCACGGCAGATATATTAAAAGAAAACATACGGCAACCTGACATACTCGGTCGGTGGGGCGGCGAAGAGTTCCTGATCATTTGTCCCAACATTGATCTTTCTGGCGCTATTGTTCTGGCCGAACATCTTAGAGCATTGATTGAGAATCATAGATTTCCCACCATCAATAATGCAACGTCCTGTTTTGGCGTCACCCAACTCAAGGCCGATGACAAAATGAACACGCTGATCGCCCGTGCAGATGAGGCTTTATATAAAGCGAAAGACAACGGACGTAACCGAGTGGAGGCTATTGAGTAGCCTGCCCGATAACCTTTAAAACGAAAAACGGGCTATATAGCCCGTTTTGTCATTGATAATGGCGGAGAGAGAGGGATTTGAACCCTCGAACCAGCTCTTAACCAGTTACTCCCTTAGCAGGGGAGCGCCTTCAGCCGCTCGGCCATCTCTCCAAATTCTTTACCTGGTGATAGGATATCCGCACACAGTCACATTGTATTGCTAGCTGGCTGATCAGTCAGCCGGCAATAAAATCAATCAGTAATAATCAGGCAATTTTACTCTTTGCCGTCATCCATTTCTTTCTGAATGCGGTCGTAAATTTCTTCACGGTGAACCGTAATGTCACGAGGCGCATTGACACCTATACGAACCTGATTACCTTTAACGCCCAAAACCGTTACGGTGACTTCATCACCGATCATAAGCGTTTCGCCTACACGTCTGGTAAGAATGAGCATATCGCCATCTCCTTATTTTCCATGCGAAAACCAGTGACCCATCTCCGGAACAACTGAATTTCATTTCTTGGTTACCAACCAGTTACACACAATATTGTGTGTTATTTTATTCTATCAGCAGTATAAAGCCTTTTAAATGGGTTTTTTAAACCTTTACTTTAAGAAAAGTAAGTTTTTACTTTTATTCCTGGTCTAGATCAAATGCCTGATGCAGTGCCCTGACACCCAATTCCAGGTATTTTTCTTCCACAACCACAGAAATCTTGATTTCAGATGTAGAGATCATGCATATATTTATGGCTTCGTCCGATAATGCTTTAAACATTTTTGATGCAATTCCAGCATGGGAACGCATACCCACACCCACCAGGGAAATTTTGACAATACCATCATTTCCTTTGACTTCGCGCCCACCCAGGTCGCTGGATACCTGTTCCAGTACGCCCATGGCTTTGCTGAAATCGTTACGGTGAACAGTAAAAGTGAAGTCAGTGGTGCCATCCTGACCAGTATTCTGAACAATCATATCAATCTCGACATTTGCATCAGCGACCGGGCCTAGAATATTGTAGGCTACACCGGGCCGATCAGGCACGCCTCGTATGGTCAACTGGGATTCATCACGACTAAATGCAATACCTGAAATCTTGGCCTGTTCCATATTTTCTTCC
This sequence comes from Gammaproteobacteria bacterium, assembly GCA_037388785.1. Lineage (GTDB taxonomy): Bacteria > Pseudomonadota > Gammaproteobacteria > Chromatiales > Chromatiaceae > JABDQZ01. Next base: position 7,723 of record JARRJW010000106.1, on the reverse strand, counting down.
TCGAAGGTGATTAAAGTACCTTCGCCTTCTTCAAAACTTGAAAGCACCCTTAATGGTACATTGTATTTTCCAGCGAACTCTACAGCGCGAATCTGTAACACTTTTGAACCCAGGCTGGCCATTTCCAACATTTCTTCAAAAGTGATTTTATTCAGTCGGCGTGCCTTTGGTTCAACGCGGGGGTCGGTAGTGTAAACGCCGTCAACATCGGTAAAGATCTGGCATTCATCTGCTTGCAGTGCAGCTGCCATTGCCACAGCCGTGGTATCTGATCCGCCGCGCCCCAGTGTAGTGATGTTGCCCTGTTCATCAATGCCCTGGAAACCGGCAATTACCACAACACGACCTGCTTCAAGGTCAGCTCTGACCCTGGCATCATCGATATCCTGTATGCGAGCCTTGGAATGGGCACTGTCAGTGAGTATGTGCACCTGTGCACCGGTGTAAGAACGTGCTTCACAGCCAATTTTCTGCAACGCCATACTGAGCAAAGCGATAGTAACCTGCTCGCCGGTGGAGACCAGTACATCCATTTCACGCGCACTGGGGCTGTCAGTAATATCGCCTGCCAGGCCTATCAGTCGGTTGGTTTCACCAGACATCGCTGATACTACAACCACCAGTTGATTGCCTGCTTCAACTTCTTTTTTCACCTTGGCGGCAACATTTTCGATTCTTTCGGTAGTGCCTACCGATGTGCCGCCATACTTCTGGACAATTAACGCCATTTGAAAACCTAAAATTACTATTGACCGGGCTGTAAAGCCCATTTTTTGCAAAGCGGCGCATTAAACCGCATTTAAACCAAGAAGTGAACCTTTATCCGCTGATTTGAGGTATTCGATACTGACTTAATGGTTTGGGATTAACCAAGCTTTTCTGAAACCCAGCCTTCGACAGAGGACAAGGCAGCTGGTAACGCAGCCGGATCATTGCCACCGGCCTGTGCCATATCAGGACGGCCACCACCTTTACCTCCAACCTGTTCAGCAACAAATTTCACCAGGTCACCAGCTTTAACCTTATCGGTTGTATCCTTGGTAACACCGGCTACAAGACTGATTTTTTCACCGTCAACTGCCGCCAAAACAATTACCGCTGTACCAAGTTTATTCTTTAACTGGTCCATGGTTTCACGCAGGGCTTTGACATCAGCGCCCTCCATATGGGTCGCCAGCACTTTAACACCATTGATTTCGGTTGCGGATGAAGCCATATCCGAACCAGCGGCACTGGCCAGTTTGGATTTGAGCTGCTCAAGCTCTTTTTCCAAGCGACGATTCTTTTCGAGTAACTGGCCAAGCTTGTCTTCGACATCATCGCGACCAGCCTTGATGGTCTGGGCTATTCGATAGAGCTTGCCATCTTCTTCCTGAACCAGTTTCACAGCATTCTCGCCTGTAACCGCTTCGATACGCCGAACACCTGAGGCAATACCGGTCTCCACTGTGATCTTGAACAGACCAATATCACCAATGGCGCTTACATGGGTTCCACCACAAAGCTCAGTTGAGAAATCGCCCATACGGAGAACACGCACCACATCATCATACTTTTCGCCAAACAGTGCCATGGCACCGGAAGTCTTGGCCTGCTCCAGGTCCATCAGAGTGGTTTCAACCTTGTAGTTGTTGCGAATCTGTTCGTTAACCAGTGCTTCGATCTGGTTTAATAATTCAGCACTGATTGGTTCAAAGTGGGAAAAATCAAAACGCAGACGCTCTGCATTGACCATCGAACCTTTTTGCTGCACGTGGTCCCCCAGTATTTGCCTTAATGCGGCATGTAAAAGGTGCGTTGCTGAATGATTTAGAGCAGTTGCTTTACGTTTTTGCGCATCAACATCAGCAGTGACCTGGTCACCTACCTTGAGGGAACCATTATTAAGCTTGCCAAAATGACCAAACAGCTCACCACCCTGCTTGCGGGTATCAACGACCTGGAAATCACCACCACTGGCAAGCTTAAGCAATCCGTGATCACCCACCTGGCCACCAGATTCAGCATAAAATGGTGTCTTATCTAAAATCACCATACCTTCTTCACCGGAATCAAGCTGTTCAGCCTGCTCACCATTTTTAAACAGCGCAACCACCGTGGCGCCATCCTGCAATCTATCGTAGCCGGTAAACTCGGTTTTACCTTCAATGTTAACTTGAACAGACTGATCAGAACCAAACTGGCTGGCTGCACGGGCTCGCTCACGCTGACCTTCCATCGCACTTTCAAAACCATCCATATCCAGTTGCAGTTCATTTTCACGGGCAATATCCGCCGTGAGGTCTACCGGGAAACCGTAGGTATCATAGAGCTTGAATACAATATTACCGGGAATAATTTTTTCATTAAGATCGGCAATGGCTTCATCCAGAATTTTCATGCCCTGCTCGATCGTTTCTGCAAAGCGCTGTTCTTCTTTTAACAGCACTTTTTTAACATGCTCAACGGCTTTGTTCAGTTCAGGGTAAGCCTCGCCCATCTGCTGGTTAAGCTCATCAGTTAGCTTATAGAAAAACGGCTGTTTTTGACCCAGTTTGTAACCATGACGGATCGCCCTTCTGATAATTCGACGTAATACATATCCTCTGCCTTCGTTGCCTGGTGTCACACCGTCGACCACTAAAAATGCACAGGAACGAATATGGTCGGCAATGACCTTCAGGGAATTATTTTCCAGGTCTTTTTCACCCGTCAGTTGCGAGGCAGCTTTGATCAGCGCCTGAAACAAATCAATTTCGTAGTTGGAATGCACGTTCTGCATAACAGCCGCCAGACGTTCCAGGCCCATACCGGTATCAACCGAAGGCTTGGGCAGGTCGGTCATGTTGCCATCAGCATCACGGTTAAACTGCATGAAAACCAGGTTCCAGATTTCAATGTAGCGGTCACCGTCCTCTTCCGCTGAACCGGGAGGCCCGCCCCAGATTTCTTCACCATGATCGTAAAAGATCTCTGTACAGGGACCACAGGGACCGGTATCACCCATTGACCAGAAGTTATCTTTCTCACCACAACGGGAAAAACGCTCGGGACTAACCTGCATTTCTTTCAGCCAGATATCCTCGGCTTCTTGATCTTTCTCGTAGACAGTAACCCAGAGCTTTTCTTCAGGCAGCTGCATCACATTGGTTAAAAAATCCCAAGCGTACTTGATGGCTTCACGTTTAAAATAATCACCAAAACTGAAATTACCCAGCATTTCAAAAAACGTATGATGACGCGCGGTGTAACCGACGTTTTCCAGATCATTGTGTTTACCACCGGCGCGCACACAGCGTTGCGAGGAAGTGGCACGGGTGTAACCGCGTTTTTCACGGCCAATAAAAACATCCTTGAATTGCACCATGCCAGCATTGGTAAACAGCAGGGTCGGATCGTTGCCGGGCACCAGCGGGCTGGATTCCACCAGCGTATGTTCCTGTTGCTGAAAATAGTCTAAAAAGGCTTTTCTGATTTCGGCTGTAGTTTTCATTGTTCTGAAAGACTGAAAAAGTTAATCGTTAATTTTATGCTTTTCATACGAAACTGTCACTTCATTGCAGGGATTTCAACAGGTAACTGTTAGACATGAACAGACGATACAACAACGGAATTACGACCAGGGTCAACAGGGTAGAAAATGCCAGCCCCCAGACAATCGCAGTTGCCACCGGTCCCCATATCAGAGACTCACCACCGAGACCTGCAGCCAGAGAAAACAGTCCGGCGATGGTAGTCAGCGATGTAATCAAAATGGGGATCACACGGCGCCGTGCAGCATAAATAGTGGCATGCAATACACTCATACCGGATAATACACTCATACCGGATTTAAGTCGCTCATTTCCGGCAGAAATAAGCACGATCGCCGCATTAACAGCAATTCCACCAAGTGCAACAACACCATATAGCGTATACAGACTCATCGGGTTTTGTGAGACCAGCAAGCCAAAGGTCACACCGGTAAACGCCATAAACAGTGTGGATAGAATCATCAATGGCTGCCAGTAACTGCGAAACTGCGTACCTAAAATCGCGTACATGACGCCAACGCCAAAAACAAACAGGATCAGGATGGAATCCATGCTCTCCTGAATGTCATCCAACTCCCCTGAAAAATCCAGGTCAATATCGGGGTAACCGGCGCCAATTGCTTCCCATTTATCCATAATCTCATTGTTAACAGAAACCGTGTCAGTCAGTTTGTCATCAATGTCGGCTTCCACGGTAATGGCACGGCGAAAGTTGTAGTGACGGATATTGCCCAGCCCGGGTTTTCTTTCTGCGCTGACCAGTTCACCCAGGGGAATTTGTAGCCCGCTGGTCAATGTCAAACGAAATTCAAGTATCTCGGCGATATCCTGCTGAAGGTTTTCAGCGGCTTTTACCCTGACCTCGACTTTTTCCCCGGCATCGCGCATATCGGCAACGACAGCACCATCGACCAGCAGTTGCAGGGTACGTATAACCAGTTGCGGGTTAACATCGGCACGGGCGATAGCCTTTTCATCGAGCCTGATTACCAGCTCTGAACTGCCAGGGGCCGCATCATCGTTAATATCCATCACGCCTTTAATACTGCCTAAGACCTGTTTTAGTTCATTGGTGGCACGACGTATTTCGGCATAGTCATCACCCCTGACCTTGATACTGATCGGCTTGGCGGTCGGCGGCCCACCACTAAGGCGAAGAAATGAAATCTTTACCGGTCCCGGGGTTGAGAGAATTTCCGACCGCATGCTTTCGATGATTTCCTCGACACTTCTGTCGTCCCCTTTTCTCGGTTGCAGCCCAACGATTATCTGCCCCAGATGGTCACCCAGGCGCGGTTCGGTTTCGGTAAACATGTTGCCTGCGTAACTCACTGCAGATCTTAATTCGCTTTCCCTGACGAAACCTCGAACCCTGGTTTCCATTTGCCTGACCTTGTCCATGGTTTTTTCCAGCGGTGTTGCCGGTGGCATTTCAACATTGACGTAGAAAAGCCGGATCGTATCTGCCGCAAAAAAATCCATTTTCACCAGGCCGCCGGCAAAAGCTGCCAATGCACTGAGAAATAACAGGATGACAGTGGCGAGTGTCAGCCAGCGATGACGCATTAATTTCACCAGCATGCGTATGTAGCGTATCTGAATCCAATGGGTAAACTTGACACGCCATTTCTGTAGTACAGATGGATTCTGAAAATTCACCTTTAAAGCAATGACATGTGCCGGCAGCATCCAGAATGCTTCCAGCAGGGATATGGCCAGGGCAATAACAACCACCATTGGCACCACTTTCATGAAATCCCCTAAAATCCCCGGCAACAAGATCAATGGCCCGAAGGCTGCCATAGTGGTTAACACAGCAGCTGTAACCGGCGAAGCCACTTCCCGGAGCGCATCCATCACGGCTGACATTTCATCCATGCCATGACGCAAACGGTAATACACACCTTCTACGACCACCACGGCATCATCAACCAGCATACCCAGTACAATCACAACACCCAGCAACACCATGACGTTAAGTGTTTCGCCGGTTATGGAAAGCACCCAGAAGGTGCCGGCCAGGATAAAGGGTATTGCAATCGCGGTGAGAAAAGCTATTCGTGCCCCGAGGAAAAGCCAGGCCACCACCAGAACCAGCGCCAATCCGATCAATGCATTGTTTTGCATCAGGTTGATGGCATTTCGTGTCATCACCGTCTGGTCATCAACCAAAGTCAGACTGATGCCGGTTTGCTCAGCATATTCGTTACGCTCATCCATGTAAGACCTGATCCGCTCAACCAGTTCAAGCGTATTGGCATTGGCCTCTTTCATAACCGCCAGCAGCACAGCCGGCTGATCCCTGGTTGCTGTCAGCTGATCAGGTTCTGTCCTGCTTCGGTTTACCCGGGCAACATCGCCAAGCCGGGTTTCAGACAGCGTGCCAATCACCGTACGGTTGGCAAGTGCCTGTGGGTCAGTACTCGAACCCACCAACCTGACCAGCCAATTGCTGGTTCCCAGTCGAGCATCACCGGCAGCCAGGTCCTGAAAAAACAGCATGACCGTATCGGCTACCTGATCCGGGTTTATCTTCAGGCTTTCCAGTTTTTTTCGGTCAAAGTTAACCTGCAGTTCCGGCTCTGGCAGGCCAATGGGATCAACCCGGTCAACACCACTGAGTCGCTCCAGGCCCTTTTCAATATTTCTTGCCTGAACCCGCAACTGTTCATCCATAGCCTGGCCAACAACGGCTATGGTTGCAGAGGGAAACGCATTGGCACTGGTAATTTCCAGAATCCTCGGATCTTCTGCGGCATCCGGTAATTCGTCCTCGGCATTTTGAATTTCCCGACGCAGGTCATTGACACGCTTATCGAACAAGCGCACATCAATGTCTTCAAATCGAATTAGAATACTGGATACAGATTCACGACTATTGGATGACATAAAGTCTACGTTCTGGACTTTGCGCAATGCATCTTCAAGTGGGTCGGTGATCTTTTTTTCAACATCAAGTGCCGAGGCACCAGGCAGGATAGTCGTGATAATAATCCAGTTGAAATTAATCGTTGGGTCCTGCTGACGTGGCAGGCTGTTATAGGCAAGAAAACCAATAACGAGCACCAGAATAAAGGTCAGGTTAGCCAGAACATGATTACGTAGTAAAGTTTGAAACATCAATACAACTATTGTTCCGTTGTGATCACTTCAACCTGGTCAGCATCATTCAGACGATGACGACCCTCGTTCACAATCAGCTTCATTGGTTCCAGATTGACACTCGCAGCCCGACCTTCAACAGCATCCTCTAGCCTGAGAAACCTGGCCTTGTCATTTTCTACAATGAAAACACCAAGCTCATTATTCCGCCGGGTAATATATTGTGCTGGCAACTGTTCGCTGCCCGTTGTCCAGAATAACCTGGCATCAGCGCCAGGCCAGATATTTTCCTGCTTTTCAAAACCCAGCTTGACGCGAGCGGTTTTGCTCAGGGCATCGTAAACCGGCAGAATGGTTCTCAGCTTTAACGGGTAACGTCTATTTTTGCTTTCCAGCCAGATAATTTCGGCATTGCGAATCGTTTCAACCTGTGACTGCCTCAATTGCGCTTCAATTTCAGTATCATTGAGGCGAACCAGCGAAACCAGCGGCGTCCCCGGCACTACATAACTGCCTTCACTGACAAGCCTTTTGGTCACGATGGATGCAAACGGCGCTGATATACGACAGTTTGAAAAATCAATTTCAGCCTGTGCAAGGTTATGTTTCTGTGTGAGTTGGTTGGCAGTGGCTTCCTTAAGCTCAGTGGATCGCTGGTCCAGCAACTCGTCACTGATACTGTTTTTCTTTTTAAGATTATTGGCCCGCTTCAACTGGCTTCTGGCAAAACTCAAACGGGCCTGGCTTTGAGTAAACGCCGCCTGGGCGATGTCCCTGGCTAAACCGGTTTTACGGCAATCTAATTGCAACAACTGCTCGCCTGCTTCAACCCGGTCTCCCTCGAGTACATCAATACTGATTACCTTTGCAGCAATTTCAGCGCTGATGTCAGGCTGATTATTAACAATAACCTGGGCAGGCGCATCAGATATCACATCGACAGCAACTGACTCGAATGTTTTTACTGTGACCGGAATTGGCTGTAATGAGGAGAGTCGGCCTCCGGCGCGGTGGGCTACACGCTGCAGCTCAACAGCGTGCCCTATACCGTGACCACACCCTACTCGGCCACAATCCTGCCGGATGGTGACTACGCCTGGACGGTGCGC
>JARRJW010000105.1:0-8097 GCA_037388785.1 Gammaproteobacteria bacterium | reverse complement strand
AGATAAAAGCAAAAAAGGCAGGTCGGCTAAACGGGGCAATCGCAGGTAAAAATGAAAAACCAACGCCATAAAGTCGGTGGTATTCATGCAGCACGCAGTGCATTAAAACACGGCCCGGCCAAGGTTATCGCCCTGTGGCTTCTTAACAGTCGTAAAGATCGTCGTATTAACGACCTTGAAAACGAAGCAAGGCAAATGGGTATTGCTGTTAACCGCGTCAATAAAAATAAACTGGATGAACTGGTATCTGAAGTCAATCACCAGGGAGCCGTGGTTGAGTTAAAAGCACCTGCTCCAGCCTCTGAAAAAGTCCTGTTTGAGATTGTTGAAAACCTGGACCATGCCTGTCTTTTGCTGGTGCTGGATGGTGTTACCGATCCACATAATCTGGGAGCCTGCCTGCGTAGTGCTGATGCAGCCGGCGTAGATGCGGTCATCGCTCCAAAGGATCATTCAGCAGGCCTGACGCCGGTAGCCTGCAAGGTTGCCAGTGGTGCTGCAGATACAGTGCCCTATGTTCAGGTGACCAACCTGGTCCGCACGCTTGAGAAACTCAAGCAGGATTACAACGTATGGTTATACGGTACTGCGGGAGATAGCGATCAAACCATTTACCAGGCTGACTTAACCGGACATCGTGCCATTGTCATGGGCGCGGAGGGAAAAGGCATGCGCAGGTTAACCCGGGAAACCTGTGATGGCCTTTTCAGCTTACCGATGGCCGGTAGTGTTGAAAGTTTGAATGTGTCTGTTGCTACTGGTGTTTGTCTTTTTGAGGCTGTTCGTCAACGTTCAAAATAGTTTCATATTATTTCAATTTAGTCCAAAAAGTTATCAACAAATGTGTCCAGCATAGGGCATACACCACCCGATCATGGCCCGATCTGGATTTGCCAATTCCCCGGGACGAAAAGCATTTTCATTTTGATCAAGGTGAGACTGAAGCAACACTAAGGCTTCCCAAGGGTAAGCATTCGCTTCAACTGCTGTTGGGTGATGAGCAGCATGAGCCGCAGGACCCGGTGTTATACTCTTAAAAAATCACAATCACGGTTAAGTCATATCAGGAGGAACTGATGAAATCTATATTAAAATCTCCGGGAATCATGTGTAACGGCTGTGCCAGTACCATAGTTGATGCTCTATCGGCCATGGATGAAGTGGAGCAAGTTGATGTCGATGTTGAACAGAAAACAGTCACCCTGACGACGTCGACAAATGATCTGTCCGATGTCAAAGCTAAACTGACAGAAATCGGCTATCCGGCCGAGGTATAAAATCAACATGGATAAGACCGTACGTTTGTCCATCTCTGGCATGGCTTGTGCGGGATGTGTAACAGCTGTAGAAGACCTCTGCAGGATGAAGACGAAAAGACGCAGCGGGAACTGACTGAATATCGAAAACTGGTTCAAAGGGTGCTCGTTAGCGGTGCTATTGGTGTCAGCCTGTTTGTATGTGGCATGGGTGGTTTTTTACCATCACTTGAATCGAATGCCAGTTTTTGGAGTTTTATCAGCTTTGTGACGTTAGCAGTACTGGTGTTCGTCGGTGGCCATTTCTTTACAGGTGCCTGGACTGCCCTAAGAAACCGACGTGGCAATATGGATACGCTGGTTGCTATGGGTACTGGAACGGCCTGGCTATATTCTTCAGTCGTGGTTTTCTTTCCTGAACTAATTCCTGACTCCGCCCGGCATGTCTATTTTGAAGCGGCTGTCATTATTATCGCACTGGTTTCACTGGGCTCAGCACTTGAAATGCGTGCCAGGGGAAAAACTTCATCTGCAATCAGGCAATTAATCAATCTTCAGCCCAAACAGGCTCGGGTGATACGCAATGGCCAGGAAATGGATTTACCATTGGAAGAAGTTGGAATTGAAGAGACTTTGCGTATTTATCCAGGTGCGAGGGTTCCACTTGATGGCATCGTGATTGACGGGCAGTCGCATGTTGATGAGGCGATGTTGACAGGGGAACCAGTGCCTGTTCAGAAGGTTGAAGGTGACAAGCTGGTCGGCGGCACGATCAACGGCAATGGCATGCTAATGATGAGTACAACGCATATTGGCAGAGACACTGTATTAGCCCGCATCATCGAGCTGGTCAGAAATGCGCAGGCCAGTAAACCGGCTATCGGGAAGTTTGTTGACAAGGTGTCAGCTGTTTTCGTTCCGGTAGTTGTGCTGGTCGCATTAATTAGTTTCATGTTATGGATGTTTCTGGGGCCGGAACCGCAAATCAGCTATGCTATTGTTGCGGCCATGACGGTACTGGTAATCGCCTGTCCCTGTGCATTGGGACTGGCGACACCCATATCGATCATGGTTGCAGTTGGCCGGGCTGCCAACATGGGCATGTTGATACGTAACGGCGATTCGTTGCAAAGGTCGGAACAAGTCACGACAGTCGTTTTTGACAAGACCGGGACAATCACAATTGGTAAGCCAAAGGTAACCGGTTTAAAGGCGCTAGGCGGTATTGCTGAAGAGCGCTTGCTCAAGCTTGCTGCCAGTGTCGAAAAGAATTCGGATCACCCGCTGGCTACGGCAATTGTCTCCGAGGCTGAAAGACGCGACCTGCAATTACCTGCAAGCGATGAGTTTCATTCAGAGACCGGTAAGGGACTGCTTGCCAGGGTCGAATCAGAAACCATATTAATTGGTAACAGCCAATGGATGAAAGACAATAAGATCGATCTGACAGCACTTCAAAGCCAGGCAACGCAATGTCTCGAACAGGCGATAACACCGGTTTATGTCGCGTCTGGAAATCAACTGATCGGTATGCTGGAAATTTCTGACCCACTTAAGCCGGAGTCCAAAGCGGCGATAGACAACCTTCACAGGCAGGGCCTTTCCGTTGTCATGCTCACGGGTGATCATGATAAGGTGGCTCAGTCCGTAGCCAGTCAACTGGGCATTGATGAAGTGTTTGCCGAACTGCTTCCGGATGACAAAATCCGTCAGATAAAAGAGTTTCAGAACGAGGGTAAAACTGTATTAATGGTAGGTGATGGTATTAACGATGCCCCAGCACTGGCTCAGGCTGATGTAGGCATTGCCATTGGTGCTGGAACGGATATCGCGATTGAATCTGCCGATGTTGTCCTGATGCGTGGTTCCATTCAGGGCGTTGCAGATTTTATTGCCTTGTCAAAAGCTACCATGAGAAATATCAAGCAGAACCTTTTGGGTGCTTTTTTCTATAACACCCTGGGAATTCCTTTGGCAGCTGGTGTTTTTTATCCTGTTTTCGGACTGCTGTTAAGTCCCGTGGCAGCTGCTGCGGCTATGAGCTTAAGTTCGGTTACCGTTGTCAGTAATGCGCTTCGCCTCAGAAGTTTATCGTTACATAAAACAGGACAATGAAGGTCTTATCCGGATATTAACGATTTGAGTAACTTCTTGGTTTTCTGAATTTTTTTATTTACTGACTAATTCTGGTATCCATTATCTATCTTCAATTATATCGACTGAACCAAATTCACGAAGTCGCTTAAAAAATTCATCATGCTGAATATAGTGGGAACCATCACAAGAAAAATTCATACCAATTTTCCCATTTAGACGATTGATGGATGCGCTACGAAGATATACCTGGTCATCCGACAACCTTAAACGATTGAATTCTTCCAATATCATTGCTATCTGATGTTTCTCAACACAGGGTTGGCGTCCTTCATAGAATAAAGTTGGAAAGCTATCGATAAAATCTGGCGCCAGGACCTCATCTTTAACGAAAACTTTATAATTAAAAGGGTCATCATAAAACCAGCAGGTTAATTGCGAGGAGGAATAGTGTGCCTTAACATGAAAAGCACCTTTTCTTGTTAGCATCGTCTCGATTAGCCTATTTATTTTATCGAGGTTTTCATCGAACAGGCTTTGTTTGCGAGACTGCTGAAACAAGAATTCTCTTACGGAAGGATCGCCTTTTACCTGTAACCATTTTTTAGGCATTTCAATTTCTCCTGCTTTCCGGATTACTTTAAATCAGCTGTATCGATGGGTTATTAAGTTAAGACTTTATTCTTAATTGGCATTTTCTGTTGCTGTTACCAATTCATTTGACGGTTTCATGTTATGCAAAAATAGGGTTTGACTTGGATATGCAAATTCAATTTGCTCCTTCTCAAATTCTTCATGAATACGTAGATTGATAGCTTCCTGAATGTCCATATATGTATTGTAGTCAGGGCCAAGAACATAATAGACGGTCTCAAATTTAAGTGCGAACTCTCCGTATTCCTTGAAATGTGAACGATCAAAACGGGTATTTTTTTGCGCCTCTACTGCATGCTTGATAATTGTTGGGATCTTCTGAAGTAGATCGCGTGAAGTCTGATAAATAACCCCAATATTAAAAACTACACGGCGCTCATACATTCTTCCATAATTTCGAATACGACTGCCGAGCATATCTGTATTGGAAAAAATAAGTTGTTCTCCTGATAAGCTACGAAGTCGCGTGGTTTTAAGACCGATGTACTCAACACTACCTAAGTAGTCATTAATCATTAAAAAATCTCCTATCGTAAAAGGTTTATCCAGGACAATTGATAATGATGCGAAAAGATCACCTAAGATATTCTGAACAGCTAAAGCTACTGCAATACCGCCAACACCAAGACCAGCGACTAGAGCAGTAACATTCACACCAAGGTTATCTAAAATCAATAAAAGAATTACGGACCAAACTACAAGTCGACCGCCAAAGCTCAGGGCTGTCATTGTAGTTACACTGGCAGGGTCTTTTTTGACCATGCGCTCTTTATAACCATCGACCCAAAATTTAATGATCGAATTTAGCCAGATGCCTGTCTGAATAAGTAATGCAAGGATGAGTAAGGTATGTGATGCACTGCGTACTTTGTCTGGAAGTGTGATAAATAATGAACCTAAAAATAGTGCAAATATTAATAGGAAGAGCAGCTTTGTATGCTCAAACATTTCAGCAAAGGCATCATCCCACAAAGTTGCTGTGCGGGTAGATAATTCCTTAATTTTACGAACACCACGTGTCTGGATAACTCGAAGAAATGTTAGTGTTCCAATGCTTGCTAGCAAAGCATAAAACCACATCAAAAGAGAATTTCCGTAAATAGATAAATCTAAAAAACTCATAGTTCTCCCAAATGTTGTTTGAAATTAGGTTGTTAATACCTTAACAAAAATTCATTACCCTCTTCCAGTTATTGAAAAGCCATCATTCATTTAAAAAATAAATATCCAATATTTTACCTTTCAGGCGGCTCTGGTATTGACCTTGTCTGTTTAATAAGAAGAAAAATATTGGATAATGCTTAAAAGCCGAACTCGGGCTTTAGTCTGCTCAGTGCTATTTGCCGTCTTTGGGATTTCACTAATACAGCAGTGTCAGGTGCACTCTTGAGTGGTAATAATGTGTATAAAGCAATCAGTCAGATAAGTCTGGGACAGATTTTATTTCTGTTAAAACTACTTTTTATACTTAAATTGCAATCCAGCCCAGCTTTTAAAATATTATTTAGGAAATAGCAATGTTGCCTGAAGACGTAAGCCCCAGTCTTCAGCACCTGCAGCAGGTGATTCAACCCAGTAACGCACACCGCCACCTACCTGAATTAACTGATCACCTAATTTAAGCAACTGATTTGCTGTTAAGTTAACCGGTACAGACCATTGGTCATTTTCCCAGTCATAAGTGGATTCGGTATTTATGCCTAATGTAGTTTTAGTTTGCGTTACATAGGTAAGAAAAGGCTGAACAAATGTGGCATTAATATCATTGCGATTATCATCGCCTGCAAAAGACCAGATATGGTTCGCCAACACACCTACAGTCCAGGGGCCATCTTGCTTTAAGGCTACACCGGTAGGACCAGCACCCCATTTTTCAGCGCCTAGAAAGTCATCTGTTGCCGTTGGAAGATAAACTACCGGCCCTATGCCCCAGATCAGCCCGCTCTGCGTTGGTTGTTTGGGCGAAAAAAACAGGCTTTGAACCGTATCACCCAAGCCAAACTCATCATAACCCACGAATGGAAAATCGTTTTGATCAACAAGCGGCAATATCGTTCTGGATATAACGTTCCAGTCTTCATTTAATTCAATAGGAATAACCGGCTGGATATTAATTCTCCAGATTTCCCCCTTATCGTTAGCACCAAAATTTTCATCATAGTTTGCCTGGATTGGCACACTGATTAGGGATGCAACAGGATTTGAAAGTTTTTTTGCCAGTTCGGCTTCAGATTCCGCATAAACTGGTAAAGATAAAGATGTAACCAAAGCTAAAAGTGGCAGCGTTATTTTTATCATTTTATCGATCTTCCAAAGATTTTAAACGTTATCACAGCGAAACCACTTTTAATGGATTGGAATAATAGAAACACCAATGAAATCCTTTTTTTGAACAAGCAACTTAAGAAGCCTTTTGGATAATACGCTTCAGATGTTCTATTGCTGCTACAGACTCTTCACCAGAAACAGACACCTGCAAAACACCAAGCTTCAGCGCCTTTATAACTTTCAATCGCTGATCAAGGATATTTTTAAGTGCCGTATCAGACATCACTATAACAGTGGGAAATTGCTCTAATGATGACTGATGAATTTTAATTCTAAGTTTGCCATTTTTTTCTACAAAATTAACCCAATGATTACTTTCTGTAAGGAAAAGACTAAAGCTAACATTAGTTTTGTTATTGTAAAGATTTTGTGGCAGCAAAATTCTGACGAGACGACCTTCAATCTTATCAAGCGCCGCCATTTTCTCTAAAGCAGCTTTTCTTGGTATGTCTGATAAAATATTCGCATCAATGGCCTCTCTGGTCGCTACGGAAACAGGAATACTTAGAGGGTGAGGAGAATAAAAACCACCAGACACATTGGTGATGTGTAATTTACATGCTTGGGCTTGAGAGAAAAAACTCACAGCAGCAAAAGCTGCTGCAAGTTTCAGAGATGTCATCTTAATCATGGCGTTACAATATTAAACCAGAACTCAAATCTATCCAGAAGACTGATAAATTCACCAAACTTTTTACTATCACCAGTGATTTTGACTTTACCATCGGTAACGGCCTGATCTATGGTCACTTGACCAAGGTTAATGTCATCAAGCACGCTACGATCCAAAACAATTGAGGCATCGGCTTATCGAGGGTGTAATTCATCACACCGTTTTCATTGTATATGACAAATTTCTGCTTGGTATCAGGCATCTCGATTTTAAATGTCATAACTTTGTCTGCAGCTTTAGTATGATTAAGTCTGACCGCCAGATAATCAAGATAAGTATCCAGGCCAAGATTTCTTACGATATCCGGGGAACTGGTATTGGGTGTTGCTGCTTTAACAACGCCGTCACGAAGTTCTTTAGCACCAGACAGGTAGAAATTGCGCCATGGACCACTCTCAGCTTGATAGCCCATCTGATCATAGGTCTTCGCCAATAGTTCTTTGGCCGCTTTGTTGTCGGGGTCTGCGAATACCAAATAATTTAAAGCCTGCGCTACCCAACGGTACTCACCCATATCGTAATCAGCCTGGGCTTTTTTAATCAGGTTATCAGCTCCACCCATGTATTCCACAAACTTTTTACCAGCATCGACAGGAGGCAGTGGATGCAGGTCAGCCGGGTTACCGGTGAAGTAACCGAAATACAACTGATACTGAGCCTTGGCATTGTGATTAACAGTACCGTAGTAACCTCTGTTGGCGAACAATTGTCCGAGGCTATCAGGCAATTTAACTTCATCACCAACTTCCAGAAGGGTACTGCCATGGTTGGCTAATCTGAGAACCTCATCATGGATATAGCGATAAAGGTCACGTTGTTTTTTCCAAAGGTCTACAATTTCAGCATTACCCCAGGTTGGCCAATGATGGCTACCAAAGGAAATTTCAACATCGTCACCAAACCATTCAATTGTGTTGTGAATATAACGCGACCACTTCAAGCCGTTACGCACTTGTGCGCCACGTAATGTCAACAGGTTATGCAGTGTATGGTTGATCTCTTCAGACTGAAGCAATGCTTTATGCTCAGGAATGTATGCCATGAGTTCTGATGGCGCTTCTGCATCAGGGGTAAAATAGAACTGAATTTTTA
>JARRJW010000104.1:0-5838 GCA_037388785.1 Gammaproteobacteria bacterium | reverse complement strand
GCATTTGCCAAAAGTCGAAGCCATGTTACAAAAGATAGTTGATCTCGAACCAGGCTATGCACAGGGTCGGGCACAGCTATATCTAGCTGTCATACGATCACAACTTCCCGCAGCACTTGGGGGCAAACCTGAGACCGGGCGTAGCCATTTTGAATTAGCATTAGATTATTCCAATGGAAAGGATTTAATGGCTAAAGTGGAATATGCCCGTACTTATGCCAGATTGGTATTTAACCAGGCATTACATGATCGACTTCTTGGTGAAGTCATTAATACGAATCCCGTGGTGCAAGACCTCACACTAAGTAATATTCTTGCACAACAAAAAGCACAGGAATTACTAAATGATGGATACTTTTAGGTAAATTATGCTGATTCGCTTACTGCTATATATAACCATCTGCCTAAGCTTCCAGGTCGAAGCTGCAACATTGAAAATTGCCACGATTGCACCGGATGGTACAGCGTGGATGAAGGCCATGCGTAACGGTGCCAAAATGGTAGAGAGCAAAACCCAGGGACGCGTGAAATTACGTTTTTATCCTGGTGGGGTTATGGGTAATGACAAAAGTATTTTACGAAAAATTCGTATTGGTCAATTACATGGTGGAGCTATTACTGGTGGAGGACTGACTTCAATCTACCCTGATGCTCAAGTCTACAATCTGCCATTCAGGTTTCAAAGCTTCGATGAGGTGGACTATGTGCGTAAACACATGGATCCATTATTAATCGAAGGTATTAGAAAAAAAGGCTTTATCAGTTTTGGACTCAGTGAAGGTGGCTTTGCTTATTTGATGTCAAAAAACTCAATAACAACACTATCAGAACTTCAGCAACAAAAAGTATGGGTACCTGAGGGTGACGATATCAGTTTAGCTGCCCTTCATGCACTTAATATTTCCCCGATTCCACTACCACTCACTGACGTACTTACTGGATTGCAAACAGAACTAATTAACACAGTGACGACCCCTGCGATAGGCGCAATCGCACTACAGTGGCATACCCAACTCAAACACTTGGTTGATGTTCCCATCACCTATTTATACGGTACTCTGATTATCACCGAACGGGCATTAAAAAAGCTGTCGCAGGAAGATCGCAGAATATTGAAGCAAGTATTGCAAGACACCTTTACCAGTATCAATGTCCAAAACCGAAAGGATAACGAATCTGCCCTGCAGGCACTTAATAACCAGGGAATGCAGTTTATCCAGCCAGATAAAGCAGAAATAGAGCCTTGGATAGAACTAGTCAATCAGTCTGTAATAAAAATGGTAAGCGAAGGCCGTTTTTCCAGGGAGATATTCAATATCTTTCAGAAACATCTTGCAACCTATCGCAGTGAACAAAAGTATAGATAAAATGGCATGTTGATCGCGAGGTTGCACAGGATAATTCTCCTGATCGAAGACAGTCTACTTGTACTGTTGCTGACCTTAATGATCCTGTTATCCACCGCGCAAATTTTGTTGCGCAATCTTTTTGATTCTGGAATCAGCTGGGGAGACCCAGCATTACGCCTCATGGTGTTATGGGTCGCATTGCTAGGGGCTATGGTCGCTACCAGAGACAACAATCACATCAATATTAATATTTTGTCTTATTTTCTTTCAGAAAAAAATCAGGCCAGAGTTCAGCGCGTAACCGATTTATTTGCCAGTATCGTTTGTGGCTTGATTGCCTGGCATGCTACCAGCCTGGTGATAATGGAAAAACAGGATGGCACTATTGCTTTTGCATCTTTTCCTACATGGATGGGAGAAAGTATCATCCCTATTGGTTTCGGTGTTATCGCTTTACGCTTTCTTTTGAGCAGCCTGACCGGAAATAACCCAAGATGATATTGATAGGTTTGCTTTTGTTGCTGTTAGCTTTACTCGGGGCTCCTCTTTTTACCATTATAGGGGCTTCAGCCATGCTTGGCTTTAGCCATTCAGAGATTGACCTTTCTGTAGTTGCCATCGAATTTTACCGTATTGCTGAAATGCCTGTTTTACTGGCTATTCCGCTATTTACTTTTGCCGGTTATTTACTCAGCGAGAGCAATGCACCGAAAAGACTTGTGCGAATTACTATAGCTTTTCTCGGCTGGATGCCTGCTGGGCTGGCAGTGGTCTCTTTGCTTGCTTGTGCCTTTTTTACCGCATTTACTGGCGCTTCTGGTGTAACTATCGTGGCGCTGGGCGCCTTACTTTATCCTGCCCTGATGCAAGCCGGGTACAAAGATAATTTCAGCCTTGGACTAGTTACCACATCCGGTAGTCTCGGATTGCTTTTTGCACCCGCTCTTCCATTGATTCTATATGCTGTTATCGCTCAGCAGCTCGGTATTGGCGGGCAAATTACAGTGGATGCAATGTTTATAGCGGGCATCCTGCCTGGGTTATTAATGCTCGCAATGCTCATCGGCTGGAGCGTCTGGTCCAGTCGCCATCAGCCTCTACAAAAATTCAATTGGCTAGAAGCAAAAACTGCTCTGCGTGAAGCGATATGGGAACTACCATTACCATTTATGGTGCTCGGTGGAATTTACAGTGGCTATTTTGCATTATCAGAAGCTGCCGCTGTTACTGCTCTTTATGTGTTAATAGTAGAAGTGCTTATTTTACGTGAAATCTCTTTAAGAAAACTCCCTGGTGTGATGCGCCAGTCTATGATTCTGGTTGGGGGTATATTGGTGATTCTAGGCCTTTCACTAGCTTCAACCAATTATCTGATTGATGCTGAAATACCAAGTAAATTATTCGGTTTTATTAAGGAACTGATATCAGATAAGTTGACATTTCTGATATTGCTCAATGTCTTCCTGCTAATTCTAGGTACCATGCTAGATATTTTTTCTGCTCTAGTTTTAATTGTTCCATTACTCCTGCCGGTAGCGATTGGATATGGCATAGACCCCGTACACCTCGGAATTATATTTTTAGCCAATATGCAAATTGGTTACTTTACACCACCTGTTGGGATGAATTTATTCATCGCTAGTTACCGATTTAAAAAACCAGTGATTCAATTATACAGAGCCGCTTTACCCTGGTTTTTTATTCTGTTTACCGCAGTATTAGTAATTACCTACTGGCCAGGGCTTTCATTGATACTCTTGAAATAAACACAAGTTGATCATTGCCGATGCCAGCTTTGTACATACAGCGAAAATTGATGAAAAGCACCATTGCTTTAGCCTTTTTCAGGCTTTCATCACTTTTTTATCACATTTTTTCCCAGAGACTCAGGCAAAGTAAGAAAATATAAACAATATCCACTACCTCGAAGCAAAAGAATACCTCTTTCTGACAAGAACAAGAAAGATAAAGATGGTATTCCACATTTGAAGTTTTTGAAAAAGATGAAAAAAACTGGGAAGATGATGGCGATGAAAAACTTTTATATATTGATCCTAGTGAATTTGTTAAAGAATTAATCCAGGTTTACCCCAAAATCAAGAAGAAATGACCAAATAGGAAAAAAGTAATGTCAAATAAAACAGAGTCTGTTTTAGTTAACCAAACTTCATGTACTTTGCTTAACCCAGAAGGTGAGATAATTTCTGACGGAGTATTACAATTTGTTCATGATCATGAAGGTTACAAAATTCTGTGGGTCATGGAGTCTAAAGATGACGTCATATACGCTCATTTTCATTACGATCATTTTTTTGATGCGGTTAATTTTTATGAGAAGCAATTAAAAACTATGGAAAAAGAAGGCTGGCTATTAAATTAGCTGCAAAAAGCCTGACTTGAACTGATAGGTTGATGTTGTAAGTTTAGGCTTAATCTGGCAGCTGACAGCAATAAGCGGCATTTGTGATGCGAGTGTGTTCATTGTTTCAATAGTGTAATGTTGTTAAGGAAATACACTCGGGTTATCAATCCGATTCTAGTCAGCTTTACAACTCATAGCTGTTATTGATTTAAAAACTGACGGATGGCAAGTAAGTGTATGAAGCGGTCATCGAGTTGCTTACTTGTCGGATTATCGATCTTCGACCTACACTGATATAATGGTTACATTACCAACAAACACCGAATCTGAGCTTACAAGACAACCTGCAGCATCAAATTCAGCCATATTCCGTTTTTATGAGGAATTGAATGATTTTCTTCCGCGAGAAAAACAGAAGCAAGACTTTCACCATCGCTTTGCACCTCATCAGACAATAAAAGACATTATCGAATCACTTGGTGTTCCACATCCAGAAGTTGAATTGATTCTCATAGACGGGGTTTCAGTCGATTTCGGTCATCGTCCACCTGATGGGAGCCGTATTGCCATTTACCCGATGTTTGAGTCCTTCGATATCAGTGCTGAGGTGCGCCTACCCGGTCGACCGCTTCGCAGAATTGCCTTTGTACTCGACGTACACCTTGGGAAACTCGCGCGCCGCCTGCGCTTATCCGGTTTTGACTGCCTTTGGCGTAACGACTATGACGATGCAGAGATTGTTGCTATCGCCCATGATGAGCATCGATGCATACTGACTCGTGACCGCCGTCTTTTGTTTGCACGTGACATCACTCATGGTTACTGGCTGCGTGAAACCGATCCCGATCGACAATGGCGAGAGGTACTGAGCCGTTTCGACTTGGTGGCGCAAATGCGTCCCTTCAGCCGCTGTCCGCGTTGTAACGGGGTTGTTCACACCGTATCTAAATCTTCAGTGCAGGATCTATTGTGGCCTAAAACCCTGAGATACTATGATGATTTTTACCAGTGCGATAGTTGTCACCAGGTCTATTGGGATGGTCCGCACATGCCGGGATTACATAAATTGTTGGCCAAGGCAAAGCTACCGTTATTTTGAGAAATGGTAAATATCAGCTTGGTGCCAAAAGTTAGCATTCTCCTCGCCTGGGTGCTGGTGGGTTACCTATAAATTAATTTGTACCCATCGTTATTCCCGAGGAAACGGGGCAAGACCTCAAAGCCGTCATTCAGATAAGTTTTCCATCGGTCAGAAAAGTGTATAAAGCGGAAATAGCCAAGAAGAAGTGACCGGCTCTTGTGCTACCAAAGCAGCCCTAACTAAATTCTTATATTGGTGAAAAAAGCACCAAGATTTGTTTATTTTCCATTGGGTCAGTGTATTATTTGCCTTTCAAACTATGAAAAATTTGATCTTATAAAATTAAGTAAATTTTCAACCATGTAAGTATTTTACGGAGGATAAATAAGTTGAATAAAAACAATAGTCTAATTATTACCAGTTTATCACTGGCCTTAATAACAACCACTGTAGATGCGAATAAAACTGTTGACGTTCCAGAAGTATCTGGTCCACCCACTACACTTAAGCAAGGTGAAATCAGAAAGACTAAGCGCATAAGAGATGGCAAAGAAGAAATTAATACCGCACGTTTACTTGATGATAAAACAATTGAAGTCTCTAGAGATGACGGTTGTAGTTATACACGTTCCAATGAAGACCGATATGGACCTAACTTAACATGGACCAACTGCAGTTCTGGAAAATGGGGTAGTGGCAAAGTCGAAGATATCAAAAAAGAAGGTCAACTCTGGCCATTTAAAGTTGGGAACAAAGTCAGCTACAAATACACAGCTATAAACTCTAAGGGCAAGAAAAACAAAAAAGCATTTAGAAATTGTGAGGTAACAGGAACAGAGCTAGCAACAGCATCAGGAAAGGAATACCCTTCTTATAAGATTGAATGTAAAGAGCATTCAGGTGATCGAACATATTGGTATGCTCCTGAGTTAGAAACAACTGCTTTCTATATTAGGAATCACAAGAAAAAACGTAAAACGGTTGCAGAATTCGTTGAGCGCATTCAGTATAGCTTAACGAGAGAAACAGGGAAGTTTCTCGAACTG
>JARRJW010000103.1:0-11108 GCA_037388785.1 Gammaproteobacteria bacterium | reverse complement strand
CCGCATCAACAGACACCTTGGAAATGTCCTGACTTCTGAAGACCTGGTGCATAAAGTCAAAATTGAAACCTGGTATTACGACGGCGAATCATCTATCGATGATATGCGTAATAGAATTATCGAGCGTATGGAAGACAAGCTGGAAATTCAGGCTGAATAAAATTTCTGCCTGATACCGGGTTAATTACTGAAGCTGCAGAATAAGACTTTCCGGGTCAATGCCGGATTGTGGCTGGGCCTCCTCAGAGTAATACCAACGGATTGCGGCCTTGATTAACGGTAGCTGGCGTTTCTTCAAATTAATCGCCGAGTCATGAGAGCGACTGATTTTGACTGCCAATTCCTTAAGTGTTTGGTGAGTTGCCTGCGCACACTCAGAACCACCCGGTGGGTAGGCAGCATCGGCATAGGCCATTACAGATGTAGCGATCTGTCGGGCGGCTTCAGCCTCTAATTTCAATGGTTCTCTTTTAGTTTTCATTATTACGACTTATGGATTACAAACGTTTACCTTCCAGTGTCGGTAGCTTGTCTGTTCGAGTTTCCAGTTTCAAATAACTCAGCAACCTGACACTGCCAGCCTCATGCAGCGTTTCATGCACTTTAGATACAGCATCTAACAGAACGTTCATATCACCTTCGAGGTTGGTGCCGGACGCGTGGGTTTCCATTTTCAGAGGATAATCCGCCAGCACGTCCATGACCTGCATGACCTCTTTTCGAACTGAAACACCGTTACCCAAGGGTATCACCTGTAATTCTGCTGTTGCCTGCATAAGCTTTTGCTTTCCTATTTTGGTGTTAAATACTAGCCATATTGTAAGTTAATTATGAAATATACACATTAAGCTCTTGATATTAATAAAATCCTCATATATGTTTTGATTATTGGTATAGAAAAAAGGTTTTAGCTGCGGTGATGGCTAAATTAATATTACAAATAAATTATCCAATCAACACAAATGCCATTCTTTTAGTGGCGGTTCTATTTTTTACTTCACTATCTTCATCTTTCGCCAGTTCACCCGCTGAACAGGCCATTAACGACCAGGTGGAATCTGCCAACGATTGTGAAAAACTGGCCAGGGCCGCCCAATCAACCAGCCTTGATGCCGAAGACGTTTTCAGCAAGTGTATTGACCGACGAGCAATAGCAATTGCCATGTTGGTTAAATATGGCGTTGGCCAGAGTGGCGAAATCAACGCTTTTGAAAAGATTCAGGCTTACTCCTATTTACTTGAATCCCCTAACCCGCTCATTCAAAAATAGGCTGAAAAGTTTTCAACGGCTGCTGGCGCAAAATAAGCATTCAACATTTCTGACTAGAGCATTTCGTGCCCAAAAAAAGAAAAAAGACCCTCTGGCTCTGGCCATACCAAACGAAAATTATTTTGGCGATTGCTTTTGTGCTTTTCCTGATGAACTGCGCAACAACCCCGCCATCCAGCCCGGACAATGCCTGCCTGATTTTTTCCGAAAAACCTGACTGGTATGACGCCTCACTGGACGTTAAAAAACGCTACGGTTTGCCACTGCATGTGCAGCTTGCCATCATGCGACAGGAATCCAGCTTTAAACACGATGCTGCACCTCCCAGGGAAACCTTTCTTGGCATCCCAATGTGGTGGCGCCAGTCCAGTGCTTACGGCTATGCCCAGGCCAAAGACTCTACATGGGACTGGTATATCGATAAAACCGGCAATTGGGGCGCAGACCGCGATGATTATGCCGATGCTGTCGATTTTATGGGTTGGTATACCTCAGTGTCACAAAAGACCCTGGGGATCTCAAAGTGGGATGCCTACAATCAGTACCTGGCTTACCATGAAGGCCACGGAGGCTGGAAAAATAAAACCTATTTAAAGAAACAATGGCTTGTCAATGTCGCCAAAAAAGTCGATAGAAATGCCGGGCGCTATGCAGGCCAACTGAAAAAATGTGAACATAATTTGTCATCATCTTCATGGTGGTGGCCTTTTTAAATGGCATGCCAGAGAATCGTTCCGACATACGAACACCATTCTGTGCCGGTGTAAAAATAACCCATTTCAGCCTGGGCGAATTGTTATTAAAAACGCGGGATATGTCACACAGTGGCGCTTATCTAAACTGCACTGAAAACATCAACATCAATATAGGTGATCGCATAACAATACAGTCAACCGATATCGATGACGCGCCGGTCATCAGTGCAGAAATTATTCGCATTGAGCCTGGCGGGTTTGCTGTCCATTACCTGGTTGATTAACCGGCATGTAAATGCTTTCTGTTGATTTAATTTAATGCCTGGCAAATCAATTCGATTATTCTTTGGGCTCTGGCCAGATCAAATGCTACGCAAGCAGTTGATCGAACTCGCCCGACAAGTGCCGCTGTTGAAAAATGCCCGTTTAACCAGGCAATTTAATTTACACCTGACGTTACATTTTATCGGAAACACCACCACAGACAGGCTTCCCTGCTACATTCAACAGGCACAGTCTGTTGAGTTTGAACCATTCAGTCTTTCACTTGACGAACTCGGCAACTTCAAAAAACAGAAAATCGTATGGGCAGGCTGCAACCACATTCCGGGTCAGCTTGAAAAGTTACATCAGGATCTTGGTGAAGCCTTAAAGCACTGCGGTTATCTGCCAGAAAAGCGACGTTATAAGCCGCATGTCACGCTATATCGCAAAGCGATGTTAGCCCAACCTTGCCGAATTCCTACAATAACATGGACTGTAAAAAGCTTTTCTCTGATCAAGTCTGAAGCTGACAAAAATGGCGTGGTTTACAGTGAGATCAAACGCTTTAATGTTTGACCTTGCAGCTTGAATCACCAGAGCGTTTTTTTCGGAATGACATTGCGCATATTCATGCTATGCACATAAAACCCGAAGCCCCTGACCTGACGACAAAGCCGCTTAGCGGCCTGTTCAGCACTTATTCTGCTGGCATAAACACCTGCAAAAATTTTTTCCGTAACTGTTTGACCCATGTCGTTTTCACTGTCTGAATAAACCTCGGCACGCCAATATTGTTGAATCATGCAGTGTCTCCCTGGTAAATTGACACAACATAATTTATCTCTTTAAAGGCTCAAAACCTGAGCTTTATAAACGGGTAAAACGTAAATAATAATTGGTTTTCATAAAATCCAGTTCTTCAGTTAACTTGAATCCCTCTGACTCAATTTCACTGATGACTGTATCTTTGTCAGCACGGGTATGTGACATAACCCAGTTTGAACTAAATCCCCTGATCTTCCTGAAATCAATAATCACCAGCGAACCGCCTGGTCGCAAAGCCTGATGAATGGAACCAAGCATCGATCGGGGGTATTCAAAGTGATGGTAGGTATCACAGACAAAAGCCAGGTCTATAGATGCAGGTTGCAGGTGGGTATCTTTGGCTGAATTAATCACGCCAACGACATTTTTTACCCCGGCCGCTTCAGCCTGCTGCATGATACCTTCGACAAAATTTTCAGCAATATCAACTGCATAGACTGTTCCTTCAGGGCCGGTTTCATCGGAAAAAGCCCGGGTATACAACCCTGTACCGGCACCAATATCAGCGATATCCATTCCAGGCTGGATATCAAGTGCTTCGATAACAGCTCTGCGCTGATCAAAAACTTCACGCCCTGGTCGTTCAAACATTCTCACCCAACGCTGATAGTCAGGGTCGGCAAGGTAATGGTCATTGATACCGGGCATGACACTGGCTTCATCAGCCGAAAGATTATTGACTACAAAACAACTTATCAGCAGGAATAAGGCAACCCGTCTGAAAACAGCTGAACGGTAAATGGCTTTTTTATTCAGGTGGGCAACCCGGTCTCTATTGTATGAATATGATGGAAAGTTTGAATTTTGCACAATGAACCTCGCTGACTTGGCTTATACTTGATTAAAGCTGTTTAAATTGAGAATTCCGATGAAAATTTTTCTGCTCATTCTAGCCCTGTTCGCTTCACCCATGCTATCTGCACAACAGGTCATTGAAGTAATCGAATTAAAATCTCAAATACCACAAAACATTGTCCCTGTTATCAGGCCGCTCCTCGGTCAGGGTGCTACAGTCACCAGCATGAATAACCGCCTAATCCTGAAAGCAGAACCAAACCAGATCGATGACATCCGCAAACTCATCAATCAGCTTGATCGTCCACCTCAGCGTTTGCTGATTGAAATAAGCCATGACGGAAGCCATCGAGGCCAACAGTCCGACTTTGATGTAAAAGGGCGTATTAGTACAACCGGAAATAACCGGGTTAATGTCCAAATCAAAGAACGATCAACCCGCAACCGGTTTGATGCAAACCAAATGGTGCAGGCGACTGAAGGCTACCCGGCATTAATCAATTACGGACAGGTCATTCCCTACCGAGAACATCATATTGAGGCCTACGGTAACCGTGTCAGAAAACAGAGTTTCACTTCTTTCGAAGATGCCACCAGTGGCTTCTACGTTGTGCCGAGACTCAACGGTAACCGGGTTTCACTGGAAATTCTGCAGCATCGTAACCGTTATCAGCCACAAAACCGCAGCATCTCGGTGCAAAATACCAATACGTTTCTCAGTGGACAGCTCGGCGAATGGATCAGCCTGGGGTCAGTTGGTGAATCAAGTTATCAGCGGGACCAGGGGATTATTTCTCGTCGAACCCGTGACCTGAACCAGGACCAGCAAATTTATGTCAGGGTGACCCTGGCTGATTAAGAAAAAATAGCACTGCCTGAATCAAAACCGCCATCGGATGATGGCGGTAGAGACTTAAGTTTTACTTAGGTGCAGCTTCTTGAGGTGCAGATTGCGCTGGCTGCCCTGGTGCCTGTTCAGGAGCCGATTGAGGTGGTGGTGGAACCTGTCGGTTCTGAGGGCGATTACCATACCGTGGCCCCTGACCTCCCCAGCCTGGACCACTTCTACCCCAGCGTGGGCCGGAAGTTCCCATACCTGGACCGTTATTCCAACGAGGGCCATTGCCCCAGCCTGGTCCATTATTCCAACCGGGCCCGCTATTCCAGCCCGGGCCATTATTCCATGGACCACTTTTCCAGGGTGCGCCACCGCGCCATGTTGGAGCACTACCCCAGGAAGGTCTGCCTCCTGAGATAGCGGGACCACGACCCCAGTTCGGACCTGATCCATAGCGGTTACCCCAGGGACCATTGTTACTGCCCCAGCTATCACCCATACTCCAGCCATCGCCCCAGCTGTCACCCATATTGAAGTTCATAGGTCCCCAACTGGCATTGGCGGAAAACGGCGCAACCGCAAGTAGCTAAATAGCATTAAGTTGAGTGTTACCAGAGAGCAAATAAAGAATTAATTAGACTATCCGGGAATTCGCACCCAGCCCTGCATTAAAATTCGCGCACTTCGACTCATGATCACCCTCTCAGCAACCCATTTACCATTTATCTGGCTGGCACTGGCGCCGACCTTGAGACTGCCTGAAGGGTGACCGAAAACCACTTCATCGCGCGCCCCACCTCCGGCAGCAAGATTAACCAGCGTGCCAGGTATTGATGCTGCCGTGCCAATGGCAACTGCCGCAGTTCCCATCATCGCATGGTGAAGCTTACCCATTGAGAGTGCCCGCACATTCAGATCTATGTCTGCTGCTTCGACCCTTTTGCCGCTGGATGACAGATAGGATTTCGCCGGTGCAACATAAGCTATTTTGGGTGTGTGCTGTCTGTCGGCAGCTTCTGACAGATCTTTAATCAGACCCATTTGCAGTGCCGCATGGGCGCGAAGGGTTTCAAACATTTGCAACGCTGAATCATCGCCATTGATGGCTTCCTGCAACTCGGTTCCCAGGTAACCAACAGCATCTGCATTAAGAAAAGCAGTTGGAATACCGGCATTGATCATGGTTACCTGAAGAGGCTCAAATCCTGGCACATTTAATTCATCAACCAGGTTGCCGGTAGGAAACATATCACTGTCTGCATCGGCCGGATCAAGAAATTCGATTTTTATTTCGGCTGCAGGAAAGGTTACGCCATCGAGTTCAAAATCGCCGGTTTCCTGTACCTTGCCATTGGTCATCGGCACATGGGCAATAATGGTTTTATGAATATTGGCCTGCCAGATACGTATTTCCGCTATGCCATTTTCAGGCAACCGCTGAGCGTCAACCAGGCCCGCATGTATCGCAAAAGAGCCGACAGCTGCGGTCAGGTTACCGCAGTTACCACTCCAGTCTACAAATGGTTTATCAATTGCCACCTGGCCAAACAGGTAATCAACATCATGGCCGGGTTTTTCACTTTTGGACAGTATGACTGTTTTACTGGTACTGGAAGTTGCACCTCCCATACCATCGGTGTGTTTACCATATGGGTCAGGACTGCCAATAACCCTGAGCAAAAGGTTATCGCGTGCCGACCCTGGCACCCTGGCAGCTTCGGGCAAATCATCCAGCTTGAAGAAAACGCCCTTGCTGGTACCGCCTCGCATGTAAGTGGCCGGTATTTTTATCTGTGGTGCATGAGCCATAATTCAGTTACCTGCGAGGAAGTCCTGGGCAAAACGCTGTAATACACCACCCGCTTCGTAAACGGTAACCTCTTCTGCGGTATCCAGGCGACACCTGACTGGAATATCAACCTGTTCGCCATTAGACCGGGTCATACGCACGATGAGATTAGCCAGGGGCTGAATGTCTCCGATCACTTCATATAACTCTGTTCCATCAACACGGTAGCTGTTACGGTTTTCATTGCCGGTGAATTCCAGAGGCAGCACCCCCATACCCACCAGGTTGGTACGATGAATACGCTCAAAGCCTTCGGCCAGAATGGCCTCAACCCCGGCCAGACGGACACCCTTGGCCGCCCAGTCACGTGAGGATCCCTGACCATAATCAGCACCAGCGACAATAATCAATGGCTGATTGCGCTGCATGTAGGTTTCAATAGCTTCCCACATGCGTGTTTGTTGACCCTCCGGTTCAACACGTGCCAATGATCCCTGGACGATTTCTCCATTTTCATCCCGGCACATTTCATTTAACAGCTTGGGGTTAGCAAAGGTAGCTCGCTGGGCTGTCAGATGGTCACCACGATGCGTGGCGTAAGAGTTGAAGTCTTCTTCAGGCAGACCCATTTTGGCCAGGTATTCTCCTGCGGCACTGGTTGGCAGAATGGCATTGGAAGGTGAAAGATGGTCAGTCGTAATATTATCTCCCAGCACGGCTAATGGTCGCATGTTTTTGAGCGTTCTTTCACCTGCCAGAGCCCCTTCCCAGTAAGGTGGACGACGAATATAGGTACTTTGGGGGCGCCAGTCATAAAGTGGGCTTTCAGACTCGCTTACCAAGCCCAGGTTAAACATTGGGTTATATACCTGGCTAAACTGTTCAGGCTTAACATATTCTTTAACGATCGCATCGATTTCATCATCAGTCGGCCAGATGTCTTTTAGCGTCACAACATTACCATCAGCATCACGACCCAAAACATCATTCTCGATATCGAATCGCACTGTACCTGCGATGGCATAAGCGACTACCAAAGGCGGTGATGCCAGAAATGCCTGCTTGGCATAAGGATGGATACGACCGTCAAAATTCCGGTTGCCCGATAGAACCGCCGTTGTATACAGGTCACGATCAATAATTTCTTTCTGAATTGCTGGATCCAGCGCGCCACTCATACCATTACAGGTGGTACAGGCATAACCGACAATACCGAAGCCCAGTTGCTCTAACTCAGTTAACAACCCGGCCTCTTCGAGATAAAGCCTGGCCACCTTGGAACCGGGTGCAAACGAGGTTTTAACCCAGGGTTTTCTAACTAATCCGAGTTTGTTGGCATTGCGCGCGAGTAAAGCCGCAGCAACCACATTGCGTGGGTTGGATGTATTGGTACAACTGGTAATTGCAGCGATTATCACTGCACCGTCAGGCATCTCTCCCGGTGTTTCAGTCCAGTTACCTGCTATGCCTCTTTCATGCAATGCCGTTGTCGGCAGGCGTCGGTGCGGATTGGATGGACCGGCCATGTTACGTTCAACCGTTGATAGATCAAATTCCAGCACACGTTCATATTCTGCTTCATTCAAGGCATCAGCCCACAAGCCAGTCGTTTTGGCATAGTGCTCGACAAGCTTGACCTGTTCAGGATCACGACCGGTCAGTTTTAAATAGTCGATGGTTTGCTCATCGATATAAAACAGGCCTGCAGATGCACCAAACTCTGGTGTCATGTTGGAAATGGTCGCACGATCACCAATCGTCAGCGTACTTGCCCCCTCGCCAAAAAACTCCAGATACGAAGAAACAACGCGTTGTTCGCGCAGGAATTCAGTTAACGCCAGTACAATATCGGTAGCCGTTATACCCGGATGGCGTTTGCCAACCAGCCTGACGCCTATAATTTCCGGCAGACGCATCATCGAAGCCCTGCCGAGCATAACATTCTCTGCTTCAAGCCCACCGACACCGATGGCAATAACCCCCAAAGAATCAATGTGCGGCGTATGGCTGTCTGTACCAACACAGGTATCTGGAAAGGCAATACCATCCCTGACCTGAACCACCGGCGACATTTTTTCCAGGTTAATCTGGTGCATGATGCCGTTACCGGCAGGAATCACATCAACATTTTTGAAGGCTGTCTTGGTCCATTCGATAAAATGAAAACGATCTTCGTTACGGCGATCTTCAATTTCACGGTTTTTCTCAAAAGCCTCAGGATCGAAACCGCCATACTCAACCGCAAGGGAATGATCAACAATCAACTGCGTAGGCACTACCGGGTTTACCTGGGCAGGATCACCGCCTTTTTCTGCAATCGCATCCCTTAGGCCGGCAAGATCAACAAGCGCTGTTTGGCCAAGGATGTCATGGCAGACGACACGTGCCGGGTACCAGGGAAAATCCAGGTCCCTTTTACGTTCAATGATTTGCGTCAAAGCAGCGTCGAGATCATCAGGGTTACAGCGACGCACCAGTTGTTCAGCCAATACACGCGACGTATAGGGTAGTTTTTTATAAGCGCCTGGCTCGATGGCTTCGACTGCTTCGCAGGTATCAAAGTAATCCAGCTCAGTATCAGGTAAAGGTTTTCGAAATTGTTTATTCATCGGCGATATCTTTTCATAAAGCAGTGTATTAATCAGCGCCAGGTACCGCTAACGGGACTGGTAACTGATCAGCTTCAGTTTTAACCTCTTTCTGAAATTGGCACGAACTCTAAATTCTCCGGCCCGATATAATTCGCAGAAGGTCGAATGATCTTGCCATCCTGACGCTGCTCAATTACATGTGCACCCCAACCTGAGGTACGGGCAATCACAAACAATGGCGTAAACATATCGGTCGGTACGCCCATCTGGTTATAGGAAACAGCCGAGAACCAGTCCAGGTTCGGGAACATCTTTTTAATTTCCCACATCACCGCTTCGAGACGATCAGCAACTTCATACATGGTCATGTCATTGTTTTCTTCAGACAAGGACCTGGCTACACCTTTAATGACTTCATTCCTGGGATCACCCACAGTGTATACCGGATGTCCAAAGCCAATAATGATTTCCTTACGGGCAACACGCTCTCTTATATCCGCTTCAGCTTCATCAGCACTGGAGTAGCGACTTTGAATCCGGAAAGCCGCTTCATTGGCTCCACCATGTTTGGGGCCTCGCAGGGCACCGATTGCTGCTGTGATCGCAGAATGCATATCAGAATTGGTACCGGCGACAACACGTGCAGTAAAGGTTGAAGCATTAAACTCATGCTCGGCATAAAGTATCAGTGATGTATGCATGGCACGCACCCAGGATTCCCTCGGAGATTCACCATGAAGCAAATGCAGAAAATGCCCGCCAATTGAGTCATCATCCGTTTCAACATCAATACGAATACCATTAAAAGCAAAGTGATACCAGTAAAGCAGTATGGAGCCAAAACATGCCATTAATCGGTCAACAATGTTTTTAGCTTCTTCTTCACCCGGCTTTTCACTTTCTGTTTCAATACAACCCAGTACCGAGCAGCCCGTACGCATAACATCCATTGGATGTGTTGATTTTGGCAATGCTTCGAGTGACTGTTTTACTGCATCCGGTAAGCCACGCATGCTTTTGAGCCGGGTTTTATAAACATCGAGTTCTGCCTGGTTTGGCAACTTGCCATGAACTATGAGGTAGGCAATTTCCTCGAATTCACAGGTTTCTGCGATATCCAGAATATTGTAACCGCGGTAATGTAAGTCGTTACCGGTTCGACCAACAGTACATATTGCTGTATTGCCTGCGGCTGTGCCTGATAAAGCAACAGACTTCTTGGCTTTGGGTAAAACCTGTTCTGGCATGGGGATCCCCCTTTTTATTTTATTGCGTGAAGGCCTTAATCGTTTTCTGTTTCAAAAAGCTGATCGAGTTTTTGTTCAAATTCGTGATAACCAAGATAATCATAAAGATCCATGCGAGACTGCATATCGTCGACAACATTTTTCTGCGTACCTTCAGCCCGCACTGTCTGGTAAACCTTTAATGCAGCGGCACTGGCAGCACGAAATGCTGACAGCGGATAGAGTGCGATACTGACACCCACAGAAGCCAACTCTTCGACAGTAAATAATGGTGTGCTGCCAAACTCGGTGATATTGGCCAAAACCGGTACATCTACGGCTTTAACAAATTCCTCATACTGGGATAACTCGGTAATGGCTTCAGGAAAGATCATGTCGGCACCCGCTTCAACACAGGCACCGGCCCGGTCTATGGCTGACTGCATGCCCTCGACAGCAAGCGCATCGGTTCTGGCCATGATGACAAAATCAGGATCTGTTTTTGCGTCTACAGCCGCCTTGATGCGGTCAACCATTTCATCCTGGCTGACGATAGCCTTGTTGGGACGGTGACCGCAGCGTTTTTGCTGAACCTGATCTTCTATGTGAATGGCTGCAGCGCCACACTTGATCATTGAACGAACCGCTCTGGAGATATTAAATGCGCCACCCCAGCCAGTATCAACATCAACCAGTACCGGTAACTCACTGACATCAGTAATGCGTTTCAGATCCGTTAATACGTCTTCCATGGTGGTGATACCCAGATCCGGTATACCACAGGAACTGGCAGCAACACCGCCACCTGAAATGTA
>JARRJW010000102.1:0-13323 GCA_037388785.1 Gammaproteobacteria bacterium | reverse complement strand
AAAACCGTCCAACTGGCGGATAATTTGCAGCATCCCTGGTCACTGGCATTTTTATCTCCGCAGCAGGTTCTGGTCACCGAGAGAAACGGAAAACTGCTGAAAATTAACCTTGCTAACGGAGCCAGGACAGAAGTGAACGGTTTGCCTGAAATTCGTGCCAAGGGGCAGGGTGGCTTGCTGGATGTGGTTTTGCATCCGGATTACGCCAAAAACGGCTGGATTTATTTTTCTTATGCTGGCCCTGGTGATGATGGAATCTCGACGGAAGTCGGCAGGGCAAAGTTGCAGGGCAATCGACTGACAGAATGGCAAACACTTTTCCGGCTGTTACCGAAAACCAATCGCGGCCATCATTTTGGTTCCAGGCTGGTTTTTGACAGGCAGGGATACCTGTTTATTACCACGGGTGATCGGGGACAGCGCCATAGGGCACAGAAGCTTGATGACCATGCCGGCTCGGTGATTCGTCTGCATGATGACGGCCGCATTCCTGACGATAATCCTTTTGTGAATGATACAACAGCGTATCCGGAAATTTTCAGTTATGGCCATCGTAATCCACAGGGAGCAGCGCTTCACCCGGTTTCAGGCAAGCTTTGGATTCATGAGCATGGTCCCCAGGGTGGAGATGAACTGAACATTATCAATAAGGGCAAAAATTATGGCTGGCCGGTGATCAGTTATGGTGAAGAGTATGGTACAGATATTCCGGTAGGCGAGGGTACAGCCAAGCCTGGCATGGAACAGCCGCTTTATTACTGGGTGCCTTCGATTGCGCCATCAGGCATGATGTTTTACCAGGGCGAGCGTTTTCCACAATGGCAGGGTAACCTGTTTATTGGTTCGCTGAAGTTTCGCCTGTTGGTCAGGCTTGAACTGGATGGTGAAAAGGTGGTGTCTGAAGAACGTCTGCTGCGTGATGAACTGGGGCGTATTCGTGATGTCAGAATGGGGCCAGACGGTTTTATTTATTTGCTGACTGATGCAGCCAGTGGCGGTTTGTATCGACTTGAGCCGGCCAATTGATCTGGCCAATTGAACTGGCTGGTCTCTGATTGATTTCAGGCTTTGTACTTGGCCAGGTAGGCACGAATAAAGTGGCGTATTTCCCTGGCAGCGCTGGTATCCTGTTCATCGCAAAGCTCGACGAAGCGGTTACGCTCATCTTTATCGATTCGAATAATGAGCTGACTGTCTTTTTTCTTTTTCTTTCTTTTATCGGGCATTTCTTGCTTTGCTATCGAAAGTATATTTTGTGACTATACATTTTAGCTTTTCATAAAGCGCTTATCTAGGTTTTTATTCATTTTTGCGCTTATATTGCCGATAAATTTCGCGATTATCGGCTAGAATTCAAGATATGGTGATAAAATTACAATTTTGTGACAATGACTGCTGAGCGTCGCGTTTATCCCCGTTACAGTTGTACTTTCCAGGTTCGCCTGATTGATCCGCAGGAACAGGTACACCTGGTTAATGCCGATAACATTTCACTCAATGGCATTGCCCTGAGCATTGATCAGAACATCAAGCACATCTTTTTAGAGCAGGGCTGTCATCTTCTTGCAGGTGATTTTGTCGATCTATACCTGCCCGAACCCAATAACAAGCGCTGGCCTGAACAGCGTTTCATCTGTCGTATCCAGTATTTACGGCGGCTTTCACAACAGCATTTTCAGCTTGGCGGTTTGTTTGACCGGCTTGATGAACAGCAGCAAAACCTGCTGCAGGCATTGGTAGATCAAAACAAGGCCTTGTCGTAAGCCATACTTTGTTCTATATTGGTTCTATATTTCTCTTCTGGGTTACCGGTAAGTTTCGTTGGGTATTTTTATCTCATGGCATTGTTCCGTATCACAAAACCGCAGGAACTGGCGGCATCATTGTCACTGCCGCTATACAGTTCACGCGTCAGCGCCGGCTTTCCATCACCGGCTGATGATTTTATTGAGCGTTCGCTCGACCTGAATGAATTTCTGATTAAACACCCGGCATCAACTTTTTTTGCCTGGGCGCAGGGTGAATCGCTCAAAGGCATTGGTATCCATGATGGAGACCTGCTGATCGTTGACAGGGCGGCAGAACGTCAGCAGGGAGTTGTCGTGGTTGCGGCGATTGATGGTGAATTAACCTGCAAAATCCTTGATTTGCGCGGCGGAAAACTGTTGGCTGCAAACCCGGATTATCCACCGATTGACCTGCGTGGCCGTGAAGATCTGCTGGTTGAGGGGGTAGTCATCTACAGCATTCGTAAACACACTCGTTAATGGATGGCTTATGCTTGCCCTGGTTGACTGTAATTCCTGTTACGCCTCCTGTGAACAGATTTTTCGACCGGATTTGCGTAACAGGCCGGTTGTTGTACTCAGTAACAATGATGGCTGCATCATCGCGCGCTCAAAGCAGGCCAAGCAACTGGGTATTCCCGACCTGGATCCCTATTTCAAACAGGAGACCTTGCTGAAACGTCATAAAGTCACGGTGTTTTCCGCCAATTTCCGTCTTTATGGTGATGTGTCTGCGCAGGTGATGGCTAATCTCAGCGGTTTTTCACCACGCGTTGAGCAATATTCAATCGATGAAATGTTTCTCGACCTGCAGGGTATTAACGAGGACATGAATGACTACGGCAGTCGCATCCGGGACTGTATCTGGCGGCATGTCCGTATGCCGGTGGGGGTGGGTATTGCACCGAGCAAAACCCTGACCAAGTTGGCCAACTATGCAGCCAAGAAAATAAAAACCAGTAACGTGGCGGTGCTGGATACCCCGTATAAATGGCAATGGCTGCAGAAAAGACTGCCGGTTAACCAGGTTTGGGGGATTGGCAGGCGCCTGACATGTCGTCTGGAACAACTGGGAATACGCACCGCCTATGACCTTGCCTGTGCAGACCCGAAATGGGTGCGGCGTTTTACCAGTGTCAACGTCGAAAAAACTATCGAAGAGCTTAATGGCCAGCCCTGCCTGGAACTTGAAGAAGTAACAGCGCCGAAAAAAGAAATTTTTGTTACCCGCTCTTTTTCCAAGCGGGTGGAACGACTGGATGACCTGCTGGCGCATATCAGTCGTTACACAGCAGCGGCAGCAGAGAAACTCAGAGTGCAAAACAGTTACTGTCAAAGTCTTTACGTTTTTGCCCATACCTCGCGATTTAACGATAACTACTACAGTAACAGCACGGTGATGCCACTGCCGTATCCCACTTCTGACAGTAGCCTGATGATACGCTTTGCGCGTGAAGCCATGAAAAAACTTTACAAACCCTGCTACCGTTACAGTAAGTGCGGGATGGGTTTGCTTGATTTGCGTGATCGTGGTTTTTACCAGTCAGATATGTTCCTGGCTGAGCAGTCACCCCGCTCAGATGCACTCATGACAATGCTGGACAAAGTTAACCGGCGTTATGGCCGCGATACTTTGACCTTTGGTGCAGAAGGCCTGACAGGACGCTGGACTATGAAGCAGCAGCGTCTGTCACCGGCCTATACGTCAGCCTGGCATGAATTGCCGTTGATTCACTGTCGCTGATCCATTATGACTAATGCATTGATTGGGCAGTCAGGCAACCGGATGCCCTTAGATTTTATGATGCAATTTTAGTGTACATTTGATTGCATCGATAAAAACTTTCTACCACACTTTGGAACGTCTGTTACAGATCTCTCCCTGCGGTCGAGAAGACAAGGCGGACGAGATGACAAGGCGATCGAGATGACAGCCTGGTCGAGATGACAGGGTAGAAGGGTGAGCATAAAAGAATCAATCCAAAGAAACGAGGAGCTACAATGAAAACTGTAAACAAACTGCTACTGGGTGTAGTACTGTTAATTATTGCCGGTGGTGTCTCAGCAAAAATCGTCAGCGAAACAATTGAGTACAAGGATGGCGACACCACTCTCAAGGGTGAAATGTACTATGACGATGCCATTGAAGGAAAACGTCCCGGTGTGCTGGTGGTGCATGAATGGTGGGGGCTGAATGACTATGCCAGGAAAAGAGCCGAGATGCTGGCAGCGATGGGGTACGTGGCATTTGCCGCCGACATGTATGGAGACAACAAAGTCACGACACATGCCAAAGATGCCGGTGCCTGGAAGAATCAGATCACATCAAATGTCGAAGCCTGGCAAAATCGCGCCAACCTGGGGCTGGACGTCCTGAAAAATCACAAGCTTACAGATAACGATAAGACCGCAGCAGTAGGCTATTGCTTCGGAGGTGCCACGGTTATACAAATGGCTTACGCCGGTAGCGACGTCAATGGCATAGTCAGTTTTCATGGTTCCCTGCCGGCAGCCAGTGAGTCGCAGGCAAAATCAATTAAGACAGACATATTGATTGCTCATGGAAACGCGGATTCTTTTGTGCCGGCAGAACAGGTTTCCGCTTTCAGGGCAGCGCTGGATAATGCCGGGGTAAATTACCAGTTTAACGACTACGATGGTGCCAGGCATGCCTTTACCAACCCGGGAGCAGGGGAATACGGTATTGAGGCATTAGCCTATAACGAAGAAGCAGATAAGCGTTCCTGGCAGGCGATGCAGGAATTCTTTGCGAAAATCTTCAAGTAAAAGAAACTGATAAATAAGCTACTCCCGCTTCGGCGGGAGTATTCTGTCCGGTCTTACTAGAAGAAGCCTTTTAACTTGTCACCAAGACCGTCCTTGAGTTTTTCATTGAGCTTCTCCTCAACTTTTTCTTTAACCTTTTCCTTGGCTTGACCCTGAAGGACCTTGCCCCAATCAACGGTGTACTTGGGTTGATTGAATGAACCAGTAATCTTGACGGGAATGTTCAGGCCTTCCAGTTCTTTTAACTCTTCGCCACCCTGGCCTTTGTCAGTGCCAACAATGGTAGTTTCCACGGTGTAATTCATGGCTTCCTTAGGTAGATCAACGGTACCCGCTCCCTTGACACGCAGGTAAGGCGATTTGGCCAGAAGGTCCTGGTTATTAACAACACCATTGGTTATTTTGGCAGAACCACTGAGTTCAGAAAAATCTGTTTGTTGAGGTTCGTTGGAAGCTGCAACCGGTTTGCCTTCAAACTTGGCCTTGGTATCACGAATGATTTTTGCCAGGTTAACGCCTTTGACCGCACCATTTTCAAAACGGAAATCAAGATTACCGCCCAGGGTTTTCTTCAGCGCATCAACACTGTTGCCATTGGCATTGATCGCCATATTGAATTTTCCCTGACCGGTCAGTTTTTCAAAATCAGCCAGGTCCTTGAGCAGTGGTTCAGCCTGCAGGTCCTTGAGATTGGCATTAACAGTCAGCTTGGGCGTTTTGCCATTAACGTTCAGGCTACTTTTACCATTGAAACTGCCCTGGTAAAAACGACCAATCTTATTATCGATGTTAACAACACCATTTTTAGCCTTGATGCCCAAGGTAATCTGTTCAGAGGTCAGGTTGCTCGCTTTTACAGAAGTTGGCTTGGCATCGCCGGCAGATGCAGCCGGAGCCGGTGAAGAAGTCGCAGGCGCAGAATCAGCTTTTGCTGCGGAACCACTTTCAGGTTTTGGCAGGTAATGGTCAACGTTGATCTGATCAACGTTCAGGTTAAAGCCAATCTGCGGTCCAACCAGTTTGGCATCGCCGGTTATTTTGCTTTGATCTAGCGCGATATCAATCGCATTTACCGCAATGGTTTCACCCTGGGTGTTCAGTTTCAGACCAGCTTCGAAGCTGGACATGGCGTCAGGGTTAGACATTTCAGGCAAGACAATACCCTGACTCTGGAGCCAGGACTTCAGGTTCAATTTGGCCAGTTTCAAGTCACCGGCAACTTGCGGTGATGCTGAAAGGTTGGTCATTTCGACAGCACCGGAAAGCTTCAGGTCGCCGGATGTGACCAGCAGTTTCTGCAGGGAAACGGCCAGTTCCTTAAGATTGACCGATAGGTCAGTGGACAGGTCAGCTTTCAGGCCACCACCGGTAAACATGTCTCCCTCGGCATTGACAGATACCTTGAGGGGTAATACCGTCAGCTTTTCCATATCGGAGTCTACGGCAACAGTGCCATTAAGACCCAGATTGGCGGTCATCGCCGGTTGGGCGCTTTTCAGATCCAGACCAAGATCCAGGTCAACCGGTTCGCCCGGAAAAATAGCACCACTGTTGAGGTAAAAATTATGAACCTGGTAAGACTGGCCGGTTGCATCATCCTGCCAGTTGATAGTGGCATTCTCTATTGAAATGCCGCCAATGGCCAATGCCATTAAACCAACATCTGTGCCGGATTCCTCTTTGGGTTTTTCCTCGGTTTTGGCCGCAGGCTTGGAAGCTGATTTGGCCAGGTCATCCCAATTGGTGACACCCTTGGCATTTTTGGCAAGGTTTAACTGCAGGCCATCGAGGGTGATGGTATCCGCTACCAGTTCCTTGCTGAACAAGGGAACCAGCTTGATTCTGACGGCAGCACTGTTGATGGCAGCAAAAGGTTTGTCGCCAAAACCGGCAGCATTGCTCAGGTCCATTTTACCGAGTTCAATACCAACCCATGGAAATACCGATAACTTGAGATCACCTTCAATATTAAGTTTTCGACCGGTGGCGTCTTCAACCGCTGTGACGATTTCATCCCTGTAGTCATTAGGATCGATAATAAACGGCAGGCTGATTGCGATGATCACAACCAGTAGTAGCAAAGAAAGCAGCAGCTTGATCAGTTTTCCCATGGGTCTCTCCGGTTAAGAGGTTTAGGTCATCTCGACTTTGAGGAGGGATCTTTCTAACCAGAAAGGTTTATAAAATTTGGCATTTATAGATTTCTCGCAAGCTCGAAATGACAATTAATTTAGAATACTCTGATTGATTCCTACGAGGTCATCTCGCGCAAAGCGAGAGATCTTTGATTCAACAAGTTATGAAGAACAAAATTTTTGTTCAGCCCATCCATGGACTTCACCCCCTAGGGCTATGCGAAAGTCTTTTCCAGAAAGATTTTTCGACAAGCTTGAAATGATAATTAATCCGAGTGTTCCCAAGTAATTTAGTCAATATATATAGTATACGTTTTATCAGACAAATGCATGACTGTTGCCACAGAGTCTATATAAAGCCTATTCAGGGTAGAGGGGCTTGAGCACGCTTTCCTGTTTGCTATGTGTCTTGTTTCTGGCAAAGCCCTTTTCAAAGTGTCGTTTGATCTCAGCAGCATCCCACTGCGAATCAGGCTTGGCGTATAATACCCTGTCCAGCTCCAGTAAAGCCTGCTTGCCATCAGAGACTTTCTCAGCCAGTGCCCCCAGGCTTCGTGGTGGCGATTCGGGCCAGGTAACCTCGGCCAAATGCAGCAACGCCTTGGCAATGGCATGAATATCATTGGCCTGGCAGGCACGATTCAAAGACTCAATTGCCTGATTCTCCTGCAGAGCATCAGTCAGGTTTGTTGAAGTTTGCGGTTCAGGTATGGCGTTGTCTGATGCTTCACTATTGCCATTGCTTTTCCTGTTACTGAGCAGCCAGAGAACAATGACTAACAGGACGAAGCCTGCCAGCCAGTAGTAATTATGTTTGATCATTTCCACTACGCTGGAAAAGTTGATCGTAGCGGTTGATTCATCTGAATCAATTGAAGCTTTATCCGGAGTGTTTGACGGTTTAATGCCGGTCTGAGCTGTGACGCCGTTATCAGAAGGTGCAGCTTTATTTATTTTGGCTTTTGATTCGGAATCTGTTGGTTGGGAAGACTGGTTGGCATGCTGATTGGTATCTGGGGCCACCTGAACAGTCCAGGCCGGCAATACGGTAGTTGCCTGCTTATTATTGATGACATCCCACCATTTAACTTCAATCGCTGGAATTTCCTGCATGCCTTCAAAGGTCGGGATGTAGGTGAAAGTGCGACGGTTGATAGCATAGACCGTCTGTCCATCAGTGCGTGTTTCTGTTTCAGCCGGTTCCGCATAGCGACGAAATGCACTGGCATCAGGCAGTTCGAGTGGCTTTACCTGTGAGGCGAGCAGCCCCTTTGCTGTCAATGTGATTGTCCGACTGACAGGTTCTCCCACCTTGAAACTCGGCGGTTGACTGGTCCAGGAATCACTCAGTTCAAGTGATTCAGCCGGCAGCCACTGTTTACCGTCATACTGGTCTGGCTGTGAGGCAATATCGAGGTTTAATGGCTCGCTGCGCACACTTACCGGTGTGCTGGTTGCGGTAAAAGTTGAGCGGTCGAAAAACTGTGAAAACGGATCATAGCGCTGTCCCGGTTTCTGCTTTTGCTGTTTCTTTTTGAGATAGCCACGAAAACTGATAGCAGGAATCGTCAGTTCACCACTTTTTTCAGGCAGCACTGAATAACGTCGCTCAAACACCTTGTAGGTTTTGCCGTTATAAGGGGCGTTGTACTTACGGTCCTCACCAAGACGTTCCACCGTGGCATTTTCCGGTTGCGGATCGGTGATCATGCCCTGGTTTACTTCATTAAGGTAATATAGTCTTGCAACTACCGGGATATGCTGTTGAACAAAGAACTGCTGTGCCTGGCTGTCGACCTCGAGCGTGATAAAAATGGACTGGTTTTGCTGCACCCCGGTTTGCACCGGGATCGGTTTAACATCCACGGTCAATGGCAGTGTTGAATGTTGCCCAACCTGTATCGAGGGTATGTCGATTTGCCCCAGTTTTTTAGGGCGTAACCTGATTGACCAGGTCTGGCTGTCGGATCGGTTACCGTTAATAATGCTGATTGATGAGCTCTGGCTGGTACCGAATAGCTCGAAGTCTTTGCCGAGTGGACTGAAATCCGGTTGAGCGGAACCCGAGACGTTACTGGCCGTGACACTGAGCGTGATTGTTTCACCCTCGTAGGCATATTCGCGGTCGACACTGGCTGAAACATCAGCTTTGCTAAACGAGCTAATGCTAAACAGGCTGAAAAATAAAACGATCAATAACGTTCTCATGTTACCTGATATTGGGGATGAATCTTTCATATACAATACTGTCTGTTGTTATGGAAATAATTACCAGGGCTGCAGGGTAGAAGGCTGCCGCTGCCGGTTTTGATACTGATATAAAAACTTACGTTTTAAAAGATCGCCGGGGTCATCCGGGATTCGTCTTAACCACTGTTGGGCAGCCTGTTCTTCTTCATCTGTCAAAGGCTGTGCCTGGTAATCCTGTTCTGATAACGATTGCTGACGATTATTTTCTTCAGCTTGCCGGGCCTGCTGCTCTTCGCTGGCAGTATCATCCGCTTCTGTTTGCGCAGCATTATTGTCAGCTGCTGATTGCTCTGGTGTGTCATCTTGAGATGATGAGTTATCTTGTTCCTGGCGGTTATCTGCCGATGAGTTGTCAGGCTGTGAATTATCTGCCGATGAGTTATCAGGCTCTGAATTGTCTGGCTGTGAATCTTCAGACGGGTTGCCCTGTGACTGATCGTTTTCTGATTCTTCCTGTTGTTCAGACTGTTGCTGTTGTTGTGAATTCTGCTCGGACTGCGATTCCTGTTGCTGCGATTCCTGTTGCTGTTCTTCCTGATTCTGTTCCTGATTCGGGCTATTTTGTGTTTCCTCGTTTTTAGCCAAAAGATCTTCTATGGCCTTGCGGTTATCAATCGCATCCTGCATGTCCGGTTTCAGTTTAAGTGCCTCGTCATAGGCTTTGATCGCCTGTTTATATTCACCCAACCGGGCCAGGGTGTTACCCCGGTTGTAATGGGCATCACTGCTGTTAAGTTGCTGGAATTGTTCGAGTGCCTGTTGATAATCCTGTTGACGATAAAACGCACTGCCTTTGCGGGCAGGGTTGGATGATAATGCTGCAGCCTGTTCATGATTATCGGCCTGCAGCGCTCGACTGGCTTGTTGTTCATCGGTTAACCACAGGTCGTCCCATTTCAGGCTGTCTAAATCAAGCGCCATTACCGGTGCAGGCATGGGAATAAACAACGCTAACATTAGCATTGACATCAGCCAGCCGCGGCGAAAAGCCAAAGCGGCAAGTGGCAATAGCAACAGGGTCAGGTAAGGACCATTTTCATGCCACTGGTTCTGTTGCATGAACTGCTCAGGCAACTGTTTGTCGAGGTTCAGCGGCGGAAGCGATAACAGGTAATCGATATCTGAATCATCCAGTGCCAGACGGCTGTAACGGCCATTACCGATCTCAGTTAACTGCTTGAAACGTTCTTCCGGTAAACGACTCAGAATTGGCACATTGTTTTTATCTCGCATGACATCACCCTGACCGTTACTGATTGGGGCGCCTTCAAGCGTGCCAATGCCCAGCACTGATATGCGATGCCCCTCTTCAGCAATGCCAGTAGCAACATCAAACACCCGCTGGTTGTTATAGCCATCTGCTATGACGAGAATATCGCCGGCCGGTATGCCGGACTGTTTGAATAAATCCGCTGCCTGCAACAGTCCCAGGTCGAGACGGCTTCCCTGTACCGGCATAATATCGGGCTCAAGCACAAGAATCTGGGAAAGAATGGTGTCATTGTCACGTGACAGGGGAGTAACGGTGAAGGCATCACCGGCAAACACCACCAAACCAGTCTGTCCCTCGGTTTGACGCTTTAAAATATCCTGAACCTTCAGGCGGGCACGCTTCATACGATTGGGTTTTAGATCAGCGGCATTCATCGAAGCGGACAAATCCAGCACGATCACCCTGGCGGTGGGCGTTTCAAACACTGATTGAGGTTTCTTTTCCCAAACCGGGTTAGCCAGACTGACTATAGCAATGGCACTTCCCAGTAACATGAGTATCAACCCCCATGGCCGATGCAATAGCAAGTTTTCCTGAAGTAGATAGTCAAGCAAATGTGGCTGAATGATTTTATTCCAGGATGACTGCCGCTTTTGACGAAAATGGTAAAAAATCACCAGCACAATCAACGGCAAAAAAGCTAGTAACCAGTAGGGCGCCAAAAAATGAAAATCAGAAGCCACTGGATTGCCTCTTTAGTATATAACTCAGTGCAGCAAGCAGCAGGGATATTGCCAGTGGCCATTGGTAAAGTTCTGACACGGGACGAAAACTCTGCTGTTCATCACTCAAGGGTTCGATTTCATCAAGCAATGCATAGATTTCAATCAGTTCATTGACATCTCTTATGGTATATATCTTGATATTTTCACGGGCTGCCAGATCAGCGGCTTTCAGCGGGTCAATGTTGCCTGCAGTATTGGCACCGTCCGTTAACAAGATCAGAACACGATTTTCCTCCGGTTGCTGTTTGAGCCTTTTTACTGCCAGGCCGATGGCATCACCAATGGCGGTTTCCTTGCCGGCAAGTCCAACAACGGCTTCATCCAACAAAATGCGGACGGTTTTGCGGTCATAGCTTAACGGGCTTTGCAGGTAAGCCCGGCGTCCAAAAAGAATCAGGCCGATGTAATCACCTTCGCGTTTTTGGATGAAATCACTGGCGACGGCTTTTACTGCGGTAAGCCGGCTGACAACACGCCGGTTAATGACCATGTCCTGCTGTTCCATACTGCCGGAAATGTCCACGGCAAGCATCAGGCTGCGACCACTTACCGGCAACTGGACACTGTCACCAATCCACTGCGGACGGGCAGCGGCAATGACAAGAAAAATCCAGGCAAGTATTGCCAGCATACGATAGCTCTGCCTGGGCAGTGCTGAAGAACTGCCCTGCAAACTGTTAAGTAATGGTGGGAAGGGAAACAACAAGGCTGACTGGACATTGTCGCGAGCCCGAGGCAACAGGAAGTAGGCCAGTACAGGCAGTACAATTGTGGCAAAAACCCAGGGCCAGGCAAATTCCATCTGCGCATCCATCAGCCGGTCCCTAAACTATGGTGAAGC
The DNA here is from genome assembly GCA_037388785.1 of Gammaproteobacteria bacterium. Classification (GTDB taxonomy): domain Bacteria; phylum Pseudomonadota; class Gammaproteobacteria; order Chromatiales; family Chromatiaceae; genus JABDQZ01. The sequence goes on along the minus strand of JARRJW010000102.1, from coordinate 1,525 downwards.
AAGTTGAAACGTTGCCTGTTGGCATTGTATTTAACCCATGCCATTGCCATCTGCTTCAACTGGTTAATACTGAGTTCATCACACTCAACAGTGTCACTGTAGGGGGCCTCAATTAACAATGGGCCCGGTGGCCTTGAAAAGGGTGTGTGTTGACCATGACTTTCAAGAAAACCTAACCAGTCTGGCCCGGTGAGATTGGCAACATGATCGTCCGGATACAAGGTCAATGCTGATTGTCGCAGGGCTTCAGTAATGGTTGTAACCAGTGCCTGCGAACTCTGAGAACTCTGGGAACTCTGGGAAGGCTGGCTTATTTTCTGGCTGAATTCATTCAGCAGTTTTTTTCGCCATGAATAAAACTTAAACCATTGCCAGGTTTTCATGGTCAGCCAGATTAAAAGCAACAGGATAATAATTGCCAGAACCCACCAGCCGATCGCCGGTGGCCACCAGCCGGCGGCTTCTGGTAAATGAATATCGTGTAACTTTAGTGCTGGTTGATTCATGATGACGTCAGCGCTGCTTTTTCGCCGGGAACATGCGTCTTAATACTTCAACAGGTTGCGATATGGTTGATAGTTCAACCACCGGAATACTGGATTTTGATGAAAGCCGGCTTAACCTGCTGTGCTGGCTGTTAAACCATTCACGGTAATTAAGACTTTGCTTGCTATCTGTTGTATCGAGGAAACCATGCGAAACTCCATTGGTAACAGCATAGCGTCCGGATGGCGGAGGTGTATGTTCCAAGGCATCCAGTACCCGGATAAAAACACAATCCGATGAGGCTTTGATTTTCAGCAGGTGCTTTTCAGCCAAACGGTCCAACTGGTAAAAATCACTGATAATAAAGACCAGGCTACCTGGACGGGCCAAACGCGCCAGCCGTTGTATGGCATCTGAAAAACGATTATCAGCCTGTTCTTTCAATTCTGGCTGCTGCATCAACTGTTCAGGGTTACTGTGAAGACTTACCTGGTGCAAAAATGAAAGTACCCCGCGTTTGCCCGGATGATCAGGAATTTCGACATGCTGGTCATTAATAATAAGGCCGCCAGTGCGGTCACCCTGGTTCAACGAGGCCCAGGCCAGCAGTGCTGCAGCCTGTGATGCAATCACGGATTTAAATCGCCCCTCACTGGCAAAGAACATCCCGGGGTTAAGGTCGAGAAGAATGATGACAGGTCGCTGGCGTTCTTCCTGAAAAAGTTTTACATGGGCTTTGCCGGTGCGTGCAGTAATCCGCCAGTCCATGTTGCGTATATCATCACCGGGTTGATAAGCCCGGGACTCCATGTAGTCCATGCCGCGGCCCTTAAAGCGTGAAACGTGGGTGCCTGCCATCAGGCTGACGGATGGGTTTTGGCTTGAAAATGCCAGCTGCCTGGCCTGCATTCTTAATCCAATCAGTTCATTAAGGTCTATATGGATAGCCTGTTTGGCTGATATTGCCTGGCTGTTTTCGAGGCCGGTATTACGACGTTTGAAAAAACGGTCGAACATCTTAGATAACTGGCACGCGCTG
>JARRJW010000101.1:0-6029 GCA_037388785.1 Gammaproteobacteria bacterium | reverse complement strand
TAGGTGGCTTCGTAGGAGAGTTGACACTTCAGCCCTTTGCCTCAAAAAACCCACTGGTCAATGCGCTTTTCATACCGGTGAATTTCCTGCTTGAATTTGTCAGCCTGATAGCCAAACCCATTTCACTGGCCCTGCGTCTGTTCGGCAACATGTATGCGGGCGAGATGATTTTCATCCTGATCGCAATTATGTACAGTGCAGGTATAGTTTTAGGCTTGTTTGGAGGTTTGTTACAGTTGGGCTGGGCAATTTTTCACATTCTGATTATCACCTTACAGGCATTTATTTTTATGACGCTAACCATCGTTTACCTGGACATGGCGCATAACGAACATTAATTTTTTTGATTAGAACCTTACTTTTTGACGGGAGACCATAATGGAACAAGCACTGCTTTATATAGCTGGCGCAATCATGATGGGACTGGGTGCCTTGGGCGCCGCAGTTGGTATCGGTGTGCTGGGTGGACGTTTTCTGGAGGGCGCAGCTCGCCAGCCGGAACTGATTCCGATGTTAAGAACCCAGTTTTTCATCGTTATGGGTCTTGTCGACGCGGTACCAATGATTGCCGTAGGTTTGGCAATGTACGTACTTTTTGCTGTTGCTGGTTAATGAGCAGCAAGTCAGACAATATAAATTTGACGCTTTAATACCGAGGTTTCGGAATGAATATCAATCTGACATTGATTGGTCAGCTGGTTTCTTTCGTGGTGTTCGTATGGTTCACGATGAAATTCGTCTGGACCCCGATCATGGCGGCGCTCGAGGCAAGAAAAAAAGAAATTGCTGATGGTTTGGCTGCTGCTGAGAGAGGCCAGCACGAGCAGGAACTGGCCAAAGAAAGAGCTAAGGAAAAGTTACATGACGCCAAGCAACAGGCGGCTGAAATCGTTAATCAGGCGCACAAACGTGCGAATGAAATTATCGAAGAAGCTAAAAATGATGCTAAAGCTGAAGGTGACCGTATGCTGACAGCTGCTCAAACCGAGATTGAGCAGGAGATCAACCGCTCACGTGAAGTTCTACGCGAAAAAGTCGCGGTACTGGTGATTTCCGGTGCAGAAAAAATCCTGCAGAAAGAAATCAACGCCGATGTCCATAAAGACGTGATTGATAACGTCTCCGGACAAATCTAGGCAAGAAACTATGGCAACTGAATTCAGCTCAATTGCTCGACCATATGCAGAAGCCGTTTTTTCACATGCAAGTGAGAACGACAAGCTTGAGCTCTGGTCGGAAATGCTGGCATTTATGTCAGTGGCAGTAAATGATGACAGCCTTAGCAAACTGATAACCAACCCACTGGTTGAATCTGTAAAATTATCAGATCTGCTGATTGACATCGGTGGTGGAAGGCTTACTCAGGAAGCACAAAATCTGATCAGGTTACTGGCGAATAACAAGCGCCTGATTGTCATACCAGTAATTGCTGAACAGTTTGAAGCGTTAAAAAATCAAAGCGAAGGTGCCATTGATGTTGAGATAACGTCCGCTTTTGAAATGAAACCCGCCCAGGAAAAGGTCATTGTGAATGCTCTTAAAAGCAAGTTTGGAAGAGAAGTAAATATCCACAATGTTACTAATGAAAACCTGATTGGCGGAATTCGTATCAAGGCAGGCGATGTTGTCATCGATGGTTCTATTAAGGGGCAGCTACAAAAGCTTGCTAATGAATTAGGTATTTAAACGAGAAGCCGACATGCAACTCAATCCATCTGAAATCAGTGAACTGATCAAGAAAAAAATCGAAAACTTTGACGTCGCGACAGAGTCGCATACCGAGGGTACGGTAGTAAGCCTTACCGATGGTATTGCAAGAATTCATGGCCTGTCTGACGCCATGTCCTATGAGATGCTGGAATTTCCAGATAATGTTTATGGTCTAGCACTAAACCTTGAGCGTGATTCAGTAGGCGCGGTTATTCTGGGTGAATACAAAAATATCTCTGAAGGCGACCCGGTAAAATGCACAGGTAACGTTCTTCAGGTTCCAACCGGTGAAGGGATGCTGGGCCGAGTCGTTGATGCACTTGGTAATCCGCTTGATGGTAAAGGGCCAATTGAAAACCCGACCATGTCTCCAATCGAAAAAGTTGCACCAGGTGTTATTGAAAGAAAATCGGTCGATCAACCTGTACAAACAGGCATTAAGGCCATTGATGCGATGGTTCCCATCGGTCGTGGACAGCGCGAATTGATTATTGGTGACCGTCAAACCGGTAAATCGGCTATCGCCATTGATGCCATTATTAATCAGAAAGATACTGGTGTGAAATGTGTTTACGTGGTAGTTGGTCAGAAAAACTCGACCATTGCCCAGATTGTCAGAAAGCTGGAAGAACATGATGCGCTTGCACATACCATCATCGTAGCGGCACCAGCTGCAGATTCAGCAGCGATGCAATTTATTGCTCCGTATGCCGGCTGTTCCATGGGTGAATATTTCCGTGACCGGGGCGAGGATGCCTTGATTGTTTATGATGATTTGACCAAACAAGCCTGGGCATATCGTCAGGTATCTCTGCTTCTTAAACGTCCGCCAGGTCGTGAGGCCTATCCCGGTGATGTATTCTTCCTGCATTCTCGTCTGCTGGAGCGTGCTGCCCGAGTCAATGCAAACTATGTTGAAAAATTCACCAATGGTGAAGTCAAGGGACAAACAGGTTCACTGACGGCGCTGCCAGTTATTGAGACCCAGGCGGGTGACGTATCGGCTTTCGTACCAACCAACGTAATTTCGATTACTGACGGTCAGATATTCCTCGAGTCAGATTTGTTCAATGCCAATATTCGTCCGGCAATCAATGCCGGCCTTTCAGTATCACGTGTAGGTGGTGCTGCTCAAACAAAAATTATCAAAAAGCTTGGTGGTGGTGTGCGTCTTGCACTGGCCCAATACAGGGAACTGGCGGCATTCTCACAGTTTGCTTCTGACCTGGATGAAGCGACACGCAAGCAGTTAGAACGTGGTGAACGAGTTACAGAGCTGATGAAGCAGGCTCAATTCGCTCCGATGAGTGTCGCGCAGATGGCGGTCTCCCTGTTTGCTGCAAACGAAGGTTACATTGATGACATTGATACAAATAAAGTTGTTGATTTTGAAAATGCTTTACAGGGATATATGAAATCAGCGCAATCCGACTTGATGGACAAAATCAATAAAGAATCGGATTACAACGATGAAATAGCGGATGCCTTGCATGCTGCCATTAAGGCTTTCAAGGACAATAACACCTGGTAAGGACTAGAGCATGGCGGTAGGAAAAGAAATACGTACCCAGATCTCGAGCGTTAAAAATACGCAGAAGATTACCAGTGCCATGGAAATGGTGGCGGCTTCCAAAATGCGCCGCGCCAAGGATCGTATGGCTGCTTCCAGACCATATGCTGAGAAAATGCGGGCGGTAATTTCTCATCTGTCACATGCACATCCAGAATACAAACATCCATTTATGCTGGATCGCCAGGTTGAAAAGGTCGGTTTCATTATTATTTCTTCTGATCGTGGATTATGCGGCGGCCTGAATAACAACCTGTTCAGAAAGCTTGCCAAGGAGATTGGCATCATGTCAGAAGACGGTATCAAATCAGAGTTCTGTACGATTGGTGCCAAATCACTGGCTTTTTTCCGCAGAATGGGTGGACAGGTACATGCCCAGGTAACACATCTCGGTGATACCCCCCACATTGAAGAGTTGATTGGTCCGGTTAAAGTCATGCTGGATAAATTCGTTCAGGGTGATCTCGACAGAATTTACATTGCTTATAACGAATTTGTTAATACCATGACACAAGAACCCAAGGTTGAACAGTTGGTTCCGCTGGCTTCCGATGAAGAAGAAAAGGAGCTGACACACCATTGGGATTATATTTACGAGCCTGATTCCAAAGAGGTTCTGGATGGACTGTTAAGACGTTATGTGGAATCACTGACCTACCAGGCAGTGGTGGAAAATGCCGCATGTGAGCAATCAGCAAGAATGGTTGCTATGAAAGCGGCAACAGACAACGCAGGTAACCTCATCGGTGACCTGCAACTGATTTACAACAAAGCACGGCAGGCCGCGATTACCCAGGAAATTTCCGAAATCGTAGCTGGTGCCGCAGCTGTTTAATGAATATATAGCAATTTATAGGGGAACCGGAAATGAGTTCGGGTAAAGTGGTAGAAATCATCGGTGCAGTGGTAGACGTGCAGTTTGACCGCGGTAGCATGCCCAAGATCTACGAGGCATTGCGAATTGAATCGTCAGATCTGACTCTGGAAGTTCAGTCTCAGTTAGGTGACGGCGTAGTCAGAACAATCGCCATGGGATCAACAGACGGTCTTAAGCGCGGACTTCAGGTAGACGCAACCGGGAACCCGATTATGGTACCAGTTGGCCAGGCTACACTCGGTCGAGTACTCGATGTACTTGGCAGACCGGTTGATGATGCGGGTCCCGTGGAAGCCGATAAACAAATGGCTATTCACCGGGCACCACCTGCGCTTGATGAACAATCCAGTGAAACGGAGATTCTTGAAACCGGTATCAAAGTTATTGACCTGATTATGCCAATTTCGAAAGGTGGTAAAATTGGTCTGTTTGGAGGTGCCGGTGTAGGTAAAACCGTTACTTTGATGGAACTGATCCGTAACATCGCTGTAGAGCATTCCGGCTTCTCGGTTTTTGCCGGAGTTGGTGAGCGTACCCGTGAAGGCAATGACTTCTATTATGAAATGGAAGAAGGCGGCGTTCTGGATAAAGTTGCACTGGTTTATGGACAGATGAACGAGCCACCGGGTAACCGTTTACGTGTAGCATTGACCGGACTGACTATCGCTGAGAATTTCCGTGATGAAGGTCGTGACGTTCTGATGTTTGTTGATAACATCTATCGTTATACCCTGGCTGGAACGGAAGTGTCAGCATTGCTTGGACGTATGCCTTCAGCGGTTGGATATCAGCCTACACTGGCAGAAGAAATGGGTGTATTACAGGAACGCATTACTTCAACTAAAACGGGCTCGATTACATCATTCCAGGCGGTCTATGTACCTGCGGATGACTTGACTGACCCGTCACCAGCAACAACGTTCGCCCACCTTGATGCAACGCTGGTATTATCCAGGCAGATTGCCGAGCTGGGTATTTATCCGGCTGTTGACCCGCTAGACTCAACCAGTCGTATTCTTGAGCCCGGTTCTGTCGGTCAGGAACATTATGAAGTTGCACGTGGCGTCCAGGGTGTTCTGCAACGCTACAAAGAACTCAAGGATATCATTGCCATTCTAGGTATGGACGAGCTGTCAGAAGAAGACAAACAGACCGTAAACCGTGCCCGTAAAATACAGCGCTTCCTGTCTCAGCCATTCTTTGTTGCCGAGGTATTTACGGGAGCTCCTGGAAAATATGTTGGTCTTAAAGATACGATCAAAGACTTCAAAGCCATTGTCGCTGGAGAGTACGATCATATTCCTGAACAGGCATTCTATATGTGTGGCGGTATAGATGATGTTATCGCCAACTTTGAAAAAAGCAGCGAAAGCTAAGCAGCGGAGATAAGCTAAATGTCGATGACAATACATATCGATATTGTAAGTGCTGAAGGAGAGCTCTACTCCGGTCAGGGCGAAATGGTTTATGTGCCTGCAGTCATGGGTGAAGTCGGCATAGCGCCGCGACATACACCTTTTGTTTCCCCTATTCGAGCAGGCGATGTGCGTGTTACAAAAGACGGAAACACAGAACATTTCTATGTCTCCGGCGGCATGCTGGAAGTACAGCCACACCTGGTAACAATTCTGGCTGATACAGCTTTACGTGCTCATGATCTTGATGAAGCAGAAGCTGAAAAAGCCAAGCGAAGAGCAGAAGATGCACTGGAAAATCAGAAATCTGATTTTGAATATGCTCGTGCCAAAGCGGAATTAGCTGAAGCGGTTGCCCAGCTCAGAACTATTCAAAAGTTAAGAAAGGGTAAAAAAGGTTAAGATAAAAAACCACAGCTTATTTCGCCATTTATGAATAATGAAATGAAACGGCACT
>JARRJW010000100.1:5382-11478 GCA_037388785.1 Gammaproteobacteria bacterium | reverse complement strand
GGTCATGCGCACGCTGGGAATGACCAGCCAACAGGTCATGATGCATCACCTAAAGGAAATCGCGGTTGTGCTGTTAGTCGGCTGTTCAGCAGGTATTTTACTCGGTTACCTGGGGCAGTGGTTTTTGAGTAGCCTGATCGGCGAATGGTTTGGCAGTGACCTGCCGAAGCCAGGACTCAGACCACTGGTCATGGGCATTCTCTATGGCGCTGTGCTTTTGCTCGGTTTTTCATTGCCGGTGTTATGGCGTATAAGGCGGGTTTCACCACTTAGGGTGTTAAGACGTGAACTTGATCCGCCAGATATAGCTTCTTACCTTGTTTGGTCGGTGGCCATCGCGGCTTTCCTGCTGCTGGTATTCTGGCAGGTACAGGACAGCAAGCTGGCGTTCGCCGTGGTCATGGCCCTGGTAGCGGTTATGTTGATCGCCAGTGGTTTCGGGCGTTTGCTGATAATACTGCTGCGTCCGTTAAGACACACGCATTCGGCTATCGGTATGGGCTTGGCTGCGCTTAACCGTCACGCATCGCTTACCCAGTGGCAGCTGGCCGGTTTCAGTATCGGTGTGACTTTGCTGCTGATTTTGGGGCTGGTCAGGGTCGACCTTATCAACACCTGGTCAAACAGCCTGTCACCAACGGCACCCAATCATTTTCTGATCAATATACAAACCAACGAACAGGAAAAACTGCAGCAATGGTTTCGCGATAATCAGGTTATCAATTCAGGTATGTATGCCAGTTCCAGGGGGCGCCTGGTGGCTATTGATGATCGCACCGTAGAACCGGAATCCTTTCCAACCTCGCGGGGGCGTCGGCTAGCTGGCAGGGAGTTTAGCCTGGGTTTTTCTGACCGTTTACAGTCAGATAACAGAATCATCAGGGGCGAAACGGACTGGCCACCTGCCAGTCCGGGGTTTACCGTTGAAGAGGGCATCGCCAAGGAATTGAACATTGTCCCCGGGACGATACTGACGTTCAATGTTGCTGGTCAGCAGGTGCGTGCACCCGTCACCAGTTTAAGATCTATCTCCTGGGATTCATTCAATGTGAATTTTTTCGTGCAGGCTTCTGAAAGCCTGATGCAGGATCTTCCGGTTGCCTACCTCAACAGTATTTATCTCGATGACAACGCAGGTGATGTAATGAAAATGCTTGCCAGTGATTATCCGGCTGTATCCGTGCTGGATTTGCGTCCACTGCTGAAACAGGTCAGGGATATCATGGACCAGGGCGCTTATGCGGTTGAGGCGGTATTTGCATTTACCCTGCTGGCAGCCATGCTGGTGACAGTCGGTGCAGTGCAGATCAGCCGCGAAGAACGTGCCCAGGAAGTTGCGCTGTTCAGAACCTTTGGTGCCACCCGTAAACAGATTTTGCTCGGGGTGTTATCCGAATTCGGTTTGCTGGGTGCTGTTATTGGTGTGGTTTCGGCTTCACTGGCCAGTGTTACCGGTTACCTGGTGGCGACCGGGATATTTGGTTTATCACCTGTGCTTAACCCGATGGTATGGGTTGCCGGCGTCCTGTTAAGCTTGCTGGTTTTGCTGATAGTGGGTTTCTTTTCAACCCGTGAATTGATGAACAAGCCGCCAATGATGATTCTTAACACCGAAGGCTAGTCGGCTTTTTCAGGCGCTTTTGAACTTGCTGGGGAACTTGTCGGTTTTTTATCAACTATAATTATCTTTAGGCCGTATAACGGAGATCATGAAAATGACTGAAAAACCGGACAACCCGAAGAATGAGCCTGTTATCAGCTGTGAAGTATGTTTGAAGGAAATTCCTCCTGACAGCGGCGAATACCTGGAAACTGATGAGTATGTACAGTATTTTTGCGGTATTGAATGTTATAACCAGTGGAAGCAGGGCGCTGATAAGGAAAATAACGACTAATCAGCAACCCCACGTCTGTTACTGATCATGACCTTTATCACCCGCAGGTAAGGCAAAAAAATTGCCAATAACAAAATAGACATTGCTAACAGCATGTTTTCCAGTCCGACCAGGGCCACCAGTCCAAATGCCAGGGCCATCGATATGGTGCAGTCCATTGCAGTAGTCCATAACATATTGCTGCGGTTTTCATCGGTGGTTTTAAATAAAACCATCAAAAGTGGTGGCAGGTAATGCAGGGGGGCGTAAAAACCGATAATAATGATCCAGATAACGGTGTCGTCCATATAATTCTACCCGGCGTTTGCGTGACCGTTATGATAGCATTAACTGCCTGTTAAACATGGAGAATTATCAATGAGTCAATGTCCTTGCGGTTCGGGTTTAGAGTTTTCCGAATGCTGTGAGCCTTTTATCAAGGGTGAGAAATATCCTGAAACAGCCGAAAAACTGATGCGTTCCAGGTACAGTGCCTATGCAACGGTTAATGTTGAATACCTGCATAATACGCTGCACCCTGATCATCGGGCTGATCATGATGTCAATGCTGCCCGGAAGTGGGCGGCTGATTCTGATTGGCTGGGTCTTGAAATTCTTAATACAGCAAAGGGTGGTCAACAGGATGAAACCGGCACGGTTGAATTCAAGGCGAGTTACCGGGAAAAAGGCATGATACGCCAGCTTCACGAAATCAGCCGTTTCGAGAAGATTGATGGTCACTGGGCTTATGTTGATGGTGATATGCCAAAACCTGAAACTGTTCGCAATAGCCAAAAGGTCGGACGGAATGATCCTTGCCCTTGCGGTTCGGGTAGAAAATTCAAAAAATGCTGTGGCGCCTAAAGACTGAAGAAAAACGACCGATATGCCTGTTATGAAATTAAATTCCGTAATATTGCTTTTGCTGGGCATGTTGCTGCCGTTTACGGTTTCTGCCGACATCTATAAATACACGGATGCCGAGGGACGTATTTACCTCACAGATGCTCCTATGGGCGGCCATTACCGCCTGCTGCAGCGTATTGGTACCAATGGTAAGGCGGTCAAACGGAGTAAATCCAAGGTCAACTATTCAGCACTCGAACAAAACAAACAGCGTTTTTCTTCTCTGATTGATCAGATCGCGCAGGAAACCCTGTTACGTCCAGAATTATTGCATGCGGTGATTCGGGCCGAGTCCGCCTACGATCCGCATGCCATTTCTCATAAAGGTGCTGTCGGGCTGATGCAGCTGATGCCTGCCACGGCGGAACGTTACGGTGTTTCTGACAGGCGTAATCCCCAACAAAATCTCAGGGGAGGTGCCAAATACCTGAAAGATTTGCTGATCATGTTTGAATTTGATCTGAAACTGGCCATCGCCGCTTACAATGCCGGTGAAAATGCCGTGATCAGGTCTGGTAATAAAATCCCGAATTACAAGGAAACGCGCAATTACGTCGCTAAGGTATTGCAGTTCTACAGGGAAAACCGTTTTGGTAAAAGTTAAAACCTGGAGCAATCCATAACTTGTTTCAATTAAGGCGCTATTTTTTACTGACAGGGGGAGCTGCATTTATTGCTTTTACCCTGATTTTTGCCCTGGGTGTTTACAACCGGGATATGGCCAACCTGGAACGCATAGGTGAACGCGAAAATATTATTCTTGCCGGCTTCCTTGCCAATGCCCTTCAGCCTCAGATTGAGCAATACCTGGCGTCTTCCAAATTTGATGAAAATTACCTGAGACAGGCTGAAGTGCGATCGCAGATAGATGATGTCTTGAATGATTTTTCCAACAGTTATGCCATTTTGAAGGTAAAAATTTTCAAGCCGGACGGCATCACGCTTTATTCAACCAAGAAAGATGAAATTGGTATACAAAAAACGGGTAGCTCGGCTATTACAGATGCCTACAGGTCGAGCAAAACAACCAGCATAATGGTTTTGAAAGGCACGTTTGAAACGCTGTCAGGTGAATTGTTAAACCGGGATATTGTTGAGACTTACATTCCGATCAAGTCTGTGCAGGGTGATGTAATAGCGATTTTTGAGCTTTATTCCGATGTTACCGACCTTGTCAAACAGGCACGCAAGGCCTTGTACAGAGACTTTTTATTACTTGTCATCGGTTACCTCACGCTGTTTCTTTTAATTTATTTTATTGTCAGACGTGCTGATGGAATCATTAAGCATCAGTATGCAGAGCTCGATGAAGTCAATAAAAAATTAGAGTACGCCAATGAAAACCTGGAGAATGCGGTTGACGAGCGAACCCGTGTTCTCAGAAAGACCATTGATCAGTTGAATGCTGAAATTAATGACCGCCGTGCTGCACAAAATGCCAACCAGGCCAAGTCTGAATTTCTCTCCAGTATGAGTCATGAGCTTCGAACGCCGCTTAATGCCATCATTGGCTTTAGCCAGATATTGGAAATCAGTGAAAACCTCGATGAAGAAGATCAGGATAATGTGAAAGAAATTAACAAGGCTGGCCATCACCTGTTATCCCTGATAAACGAAATTCTGGACCTGTCGAAAATCGAGGCAGGAAAAATGGAATTATCGATTGAAAAGGTTGAGCCGGAATCGCTGGTACTGGAATGTGTTTCACTGATTCAGCCGTTTGCGACTAAACATGACATCGAACTTGATTATGCGATCAGTACTGACCGGGCTGTCAGTGCCGACTATACCCGTTTGAAGCAGTCGCTATTGAACCTGCTGTCCAATGCCATCAAATACAATAAAGAAAACGGCCAGGTAAACCTGAATATTTGTGCCAATCAGCAGGGCGATAAGGTTTTATTCGAAGTCAAAGACACTGGTAACGGTTTATCCAAACAACAGATTGACGAGCTGTTTGAACCTTTCAAAAGGTTGAATGCAAAACATAGCAGTATTGAGGGAACAGGTATCGGCTTAACCATTACCCGTAAAATTGTTGAGCTAATGCATGGCGCGATTTCCGTAGAAAGCCAGCTGGGGCAAGGCAGTGTCTTTACGATAGAAATGCCGGTACTGAGCCAGGGTTCAGCCAATGCATCTCCGGAGCCGGACAGCGCTCCCGCAGAAACTGAAAATGATAACGAAACTGATGATTCGTCAAAACGTTTCAAAGTGCTGTATATCGAAGATAATCCTGCCAATATCAAGCTGATATCCCGCGTAATGGCCGCTAGAAATAATATAGATTTGCAGACAGCTCATCTGCCGGAGCTGGGGCTGGAATATGCGAGCAAGCATCAGCACGACCTGGTTTTGCTGGATATCAACATGCCGGGTATGGATGGCTACGAGGTGTTGAAAAGATTGAAGGCAGACCCAAAAACATCAGTCATCCCTGTGTTTGCAGTGACGGCCAATGCCATGCCCAAGGATATTGAAAGGGGTAAACAAGCCGGCTTTGACGAATACCTCACCAAGCCTCTGGACATCCCGGCTTTTTATCAGATGATTGATGCCTATTTGAAATGACACTCAAGCAGTAATTTCAAATGGCTAAAAGGTTAAAGAAGTTTTTCAAAGAAGCCGCTGTTTTGCTGCTGCTGGTGGTTGTTACCAGCATTGCAGTTAACCTCTATAAGGCCCGAAACACGGCTACAGGACCGGCACCTGCTTTAAGCGCATTATCTATCTATGGCGAGCCGTTATCCTTGGCCAAACACCAACAGCCAGTGCTGGTGCATTTCTGGGCAACATGGTGCCCAATTTGTTCTCTTGAGCACGACAGTATCGATTCCATTGCAAAAGACTATCCGGTTATTTCAATAGCAATGCAGTCAGGGAACGCTGAAGAACTGGTTCAGTTCATGCGGCAGGAAAAATTATCATTTCCTGTAGTTGAAGATGATGACGGGTTGATTGCCAGGCATTGGCAGGTTAGTGGGGTTCCTGCCAGTTTCATTATGTCCCCTTCGGGAGACATAAAATTTGTCGAAGTCGGTTATACCAGTGAATTAGGCCTGCGGCTGCGTCTGTGGTGGGCTGGAAGAAGTGGCTAGGCTTTAGTCTTCGCCGATGACGCGTTCTTCGCGCGGAGCTTTGAGCAGGGTTTCAGCCTCGGTCTGGTTTTTTGCAAAAATCATGCGGTAGTCAGCCGGGTCATCAGCTGCTTTTTCGCCACGCAGCGTCCGTACCTGTTTCCTGGCTTCCTGATATTTGCTATGGGTTTCCAGGTGTTCGAGTTCTTTGGATTTATCTTGTTCGGTAATCCGGTACA
>JARRJW010000100.1:0-5336 GCA_037388785.1 Gammaproteobacteria bacterium | reverse complement strand
TTCTTATAAATTGTTCTGATTAATCTTGTGGTTATCCACCGTGGGGTAATAATGCATAAAAAGCCTTTTCACGCCCTGGAGCATTTTGGTGACGTTTTGGTCGAGGGTTTTCATTTGCTTGGGCTGTTTGTCGTCGGCGCCAGTATTCTCTGGGCCTCCTGGGCAGAAGTGTTTCACATTATTGAAATGGGCGGACCCAAGATCAAGGATGTACTGCTGCTATTCATTTACCTCGAACTGGGGGCTATGGTTGGGATTTACTTCAAAACCAAGCGCATGCCGGTTCGTTTCCTGATCTACATTGCGATTACGGCTTTAACGCGTGTACTGGCGATTGATGCCAAAGAGATGGATGATATGCATCTGATCTCGCTGACGGCCTCAATTCTGCTGCTGAGTGTTTCGGTACTGGTATTAAAATACGGTTCCAACAGGTTCTCGGACAGTCATAATGATCAAATCAATAATCCTGAAGAGTCCAAAGCAGATACTTGAAGGAAGGCAAGATGAGCCAGTTTCCAAAAATTACCCGCGCCATACCTAGGCAACGTTACCAGGTTGAGGATTATGCAGTTTCAGTGCTGGGTGAAATTGAATCACCGGATCCGCAGGCCTATCACCTTATTATGGCCTTTGTACCTGACGGCAAGACCGAACCGGTTTTATATATTTGCTCTGAAAAAGCCCCGCCTAACAAGCGTCACGATGGTACTCACCAAATACGGGTTATCAATCATGCCATGTCTGAGGTCATGGATCAGGCTGACCATTGGAAAGACCTGGATAGCTTTGCCGCAGAAGCGCTGAAAATGGGATGTCAGTTGCTAAGCCTGCCCACTGAAAAAGCGGTGAAACTCATGTAAACAAAAAAATGGCAGGTAAATTGCTTCTATTCCAGATAAGAAATTAAAGTTAATGAGTTGGTTGTCGCTATAACTTAAAGGAAATTATGAAGTTACCTCGACCGGAAGGGTTTGATGACAGTTTTTAACCGCCAAATTTTTGTCTTTTTAATCGTTTTTCTTTTTGCCAGTGGCAGCCTGTTTGCCGCTGACGAACCGGATTTGTCCGATACCAGGATATTGATCGATATTTCCGGCAGTATGAAAGAAAACGATCCGAAAAACCTGCGTCGTTCGGCTTTAAGGCTGATTGTCGGTCTGATGCCGGAGGGAAACCGAGCTGGTGTCTGGACCTTTGCACAGTACACCAACATGTTGGTTCCACTGGGCGTCATTAATGACAGTTGGAAAAAAAGAGCCAAGATCATATCGGAAAAAATCCGCTCCCCGGGTCAGTTCACCAACATCGAGGACGTGCTAAGGCGTTCGACAACCGACTGGCGGACGCCATCTGAGAAATATCGTAGAAATATCATCCTTTTAACCGATGGTATGGTCGATGTGTCGAAGAACAAAGCCCGTAACGATGCTTCCCGCCAAAAAATTCTCGATGAGCTAGCGCCAGCCATCCGCTCACAGCGTGCCCAGATTCATACCATTGCATTGTCAGACCGGGCGGATCATGAGTTGATGAAGGCGCTGTCAGACAAAACCGGCGGCTGGTACGAACAGGTCAGTAGTGCCGATGAACTGCAGCGTGTATTCCTGAGAATGTTTGAAAAGGTCGGAAAACCCGATTCAGTGCCACTGGTAGATAATAAATTTACTCTCGACAACAGCATCGATGAGGCAACCCTGCTGGTATTTGAAAAGGCTGGCTCGCAGGCGGCGAAAATCATGTCACCTGATGGTCAGACGTTTGATGCCAACAACGCACCGGATAATGTCGACTGGCATCAGGATGAAGGATATGACCTGGTAACAATAAAATCACCTAAAGCCGGTGAATGGACCATTCAGGCCGAAATGGACCCGGATAATCGGGTGATGGTGGTTACCGATCTGAAAATGAAAGCGACTGACCTGCCAAACCGCATTGCCATTGGTGAATCGATACCCATTAATGTGCATTTCGAGGACAAGGGCGCAATAGTCAAGGAAAAAGACTTTCTCGAAATTGTTCAAGTGACCAATTCAAAGATTATCGAAGGCGAAGAAACTGAACCACAGCCGCTGACTGATAATGGTTCTGAACCGGACGAAACTGCAGGTGATGGCAAATTCAGTGTGTTGCTGGGTAAAGACCTGAAACCGGGCAAAGTCGAACTGGTTATCAATGCCGATGGCAAAACCTTCGTGCGTCAGAGACGCCAGGCAACGGAAATTGTTCAACCTGCCGATCTTCGGGTGGAAGACAGCCTTGCGTCATCGACTACCGTGTTTATGCTCAGCTTCGATCCTGCCGTGGTGCAGTCCGGATCCGAAAAAGTTGAAGCCTGGCTGGAGGATGACCAGGGTTCAAGAACCGATATAACTTTCACGCGTACACCTGACGATGTATACGAGTCGGTGGTAGATAAAGAGCAACTCGCCGGTCGTCAGTTTGCGACCGTTAATGCAATGGGTAAAACCTTATCTGGTAGCGACTTTAGCTATCAGCCACAAACTGTCGTTATTACCGGTTTTGCCGAACCTGTCGCTGAATCGGCGCCAGTTCCTGAGCCTGCACCGGAACCTGTTTCTGCAACTCCAGAACCTGAACCCGAGCCCCAGCCAGAACCCCAGCCCGAACCCCAGCCTGAACCCCTGCCTGAACCCCAGCCAGAGTCGGAACCTGAGCCGTTAGCTGAAGAAGAGGAGACAGACTTGTTGACCATTGGCCTGGTCGTTGGAGGAGCCAACTTGATTTTGATCCTGGTTGGCGTCGGTATCTGGTGGTTCATGCGAAAAAATTCAGATGATGATGACATCATGAAGTTAGGTGCTGAGTCAGAGGCTTCACCTGAAAAGGACGAGGCTGCACCTCAAGCTCAGGACCCAGGTCCGGATGAAACTATCGACATTTCTGCGGAAAAGGATAAGTAATGGAAATCAGTCCGCTGATATTGATATTTTGGGGTGAAGTGACCTTCCTGATGGCAGGTGCCCTGATTTTTATTGGTGCCAGCTCGGTGATAAAGAAGCGTAAGGGCCGCAAATATATCAGTGAAATGTTTTCTTCTATCACCTCCGATAGGGATAACCGAAAACAACAGCTTCGAGATGCACTGACCGCTTATGGGCTGGAAGGTGAGAGCCTGGAAAATAAGATCACTGAAATCGATAAAGAGGAGCAGCAGCTATACAAACGCATTGCGCATATGTATCACAGACGCTCTGATGTCATGTTGTCCAACCTGCCTATTGCCATTGAGGCATCAACCAAGCCCTACCTTGAATTGAATTTGACGGCGGTCGCTTCTGAAGGTGCTGACTCAGATGTTGACGCAGAAGACTACAAGGCGCTGCAGGAACAGAACCAGCAATTGCAGGATGAATTGGCTGTTAGCATGGAGACCATCGGCCGAATGCTCAGTGAATATTCATCCATGTTTAATACCGAAGATGATGCTGATCTGGACAAAAATAAAATCATGGAAGCCTTCGAGATAAACGAAGGGGATCTAGAGGATGGTGTTGACGAAGAAGCTGATCAGGAAGAGGAAGATACCAGTGAACCTGAAGACCTGGATCTAGTCGATGATCAGGAAGAACTGGTCGAGGTTGAAGATTTTGAGATTGAAGATGAAGAGCCTGTAATCACTGATGAAGAAGAACTTGAGGCTGAACCTGCAACTGAGGAAGATGCGGATGATATAGACCTTGATGATGTGTCAGTTTCCGATGTTGATATAGATGACATTCTCGATGATGTTACAGCCGATAATACTGAAAATACCGAAACTGAAGAAGCCGTTTTTGACGAAATTGATGACCTGCTTGAGGAGGCGGCGGTGTCTGTTGATGACGCAGTGCCTGATGACGAGCTTCTGGAAATTGATGATGAGCCAGTGCTTGATTCTCTGGACCTGGGTGAAGATGTTGATGATGTACTCAGTGAGATTGTTGACCTGGAGGAAAACTTCGGAGAAGTAGCTAGTGGAAGCGAAGCTGACGATAAACCAGTCAACAAACAGGAAGAGCAGGATAACAATGGCGATATTTCGGAACTCGATATTGATGCACTGCTTAATGAAAATAAGAAATAGTCACATTTTTCTTAAAGCTTCATCGCCACAAAGTATTTATTCCTGAAGATTAGCTTTTTCCAACCTTCATGGCTTTGAATATGACGGACGGATTTGGGCAAAAAGCTCGGCTAAAGGTTACCAGCAGGATTCTGGTTTTTACATGGAATTTCCGGTCTCTAAGCAAATAGCAGCTTAATTGCGTTGCTACTTTTACTTCTTATTGGCTTCGATAATAGCCAATTCATTTTTCAAGGCAGCCAGTTTGGCCTCAAGTTTGGAAGCCAGGTAAAAATCAACATTGTCTTGCCGTAATGCAATTTCCAGTTGTTGTATGGCAGGTTCCAACTGGCCATTCAGGTACAGGTAGTCTGACTGGGCATTATGTGCTTCGACCAGCTGCTGGTTTTGACCATAAGCCTCAGCCAGTCGCTTGTATACCGTGTCGTCGAAAGGGCGAAGCACTGTGGTGTCTTTTAACAGGGAAATGGCTTTTGGGTAGTCCCTGGCCTGGATGTACAGTTCAGCCAGCTGCAGATTCAGCGGGTAATTGGCGGCATACAGCAGCAGGCTGTTTTCCAGGTTTTCAATAGCGCGTTTGAGATTTCCGGATGCCGCATCTATTCGGCTGTCGTAAATCATGAATACGGGTTCTGTCGGGTGGTTTTTTAACAGGGTTTTTATTTGCTTTCCGGCATCCTGGTAACGGTTTTGTGCTATCAGTGACAGGGCAAGCCCAAATCGCTGCCCGGCAGCATTGCGGTGTCTGCCTTCCTTGAGATTGGTGGAAAAATATTTTTCAGCTTCCTTGGGATTGGCAAAGGTTCGCTGTCTGATTAGAGCCTTGACAAGAAAGTAGTGCAGGCTGTCTTCGTGTTGCTGGTAAGGATGCTGGTCAGCACGGGCCACAGAATCGGCTATACGGTTGGTGGTTACCGGATGGGTGCGGAGAAATTCCGGTAATTCACTGGAGTAGGTTCGGTTAGCACGCCCCATACGCTCAAAAAACGTCGGCATTGCATGTGGATTAAATTCAGCATTTGCCAGTGTAGAAATGCCAACCCTGTCGGCCTCTTTCTCATTAGCCCGGGTGAAATTGATCTGGTTCTGAATAAGTGCCGCCTGTCCCGCCATGGCCGCAGCAACGCCTGCTTCACCGCCAGCAACACGAAGACAGCCTGCACTACTTTCTTGTCAAGGCTCTAATCAGACAGCGAACCTTTGCCAATCCCAAGGAAGCTGAAAAATATTTTTCTACCAATCTCAA
>JARRJW010000099.1:0-6137 GCA_037388785.1 Gammaproteobacteria bacterium | reverse complement strand
AGGCGAAGTCTTTTGTGAGTTGTGCCATCGGTCGAATAGACAATAGCAATAAAGATTCGTGAATATCAGGTTACTATTGTCTCCCGCAAAAGACGCTGTGAATACATCCATTTATGATTGGCTTCGGCATCCATGCCTCAGACACTTTTGCTTAAGATAATAGAAACCATCAATATATATAAACTTAATAACTTGAGGAATAGAAATGTATTCATTTTCAGTAGATTTAAAGGCATCTTTTGACGAAGCAATTGACAAGGTCACAGCCGCGCTTAAAGACGAGGGTTTTGGCGTGCTGACTGATATCGACTTTGCAGGTACCATTAAAAAGAAACTTGATATCGATCGTCCGGCTTATCGTATTTTGGGTGCCTGTAATCCACCGCTTGCTAACCAGGCGGTTAATGCTGATATTAATGCCGGTGTTTTGCTGCCTTGCAATGTCGTTGTCAGGGATAACGAAGATGGCAGTTGCTCTGTGGTCTTCATGGATCCGATGGCAGTGATTAATCTTTCTGATAATGAAGATGTTGCCAAGGTGGCTCATGAAGCCAATGACAGGTTGCAACGCGTTAAAGTCGCTTTGCAGTCTTGAAGCTGTTTCAGCCGATTGAAAAACCTTTAACAGAAATTGGCTCGATGTCCTGGCACTCAACTGCAGTGACTTGGGACATCGGTGAGCCAGTCCAGAGCCATTGGCATAAATCATTGACTGATGCTGTTATGCCACAGGCAACCACTTCAACGCTACCATCAGACAGATTAACAGCGTGACCATTGATGCCAAGTTCCCTGGCCTTTGTCCTGGTTGTATCACGAAACCAGACACCCTGAACCCTTCCTGTAACAATACATTTTTTACAAATCATTTAGTTGCCAACTTTAAATGATCTTTGAATGTTTCAACCACGGTTTCATTGTTGTCGACTGTGATGACATATGCCAATTCCTTATCCTCGAACGGGTCTATTGAATCCAACTGGCGATGCATTACCTCAATCGTCGCTTCAGAAGGATTGTCCGGGTTATTAAGGCGTTTTTTTATACGTTTTTCCAGCACCTGTTTATCGTGAGTTAAGCTTAAAATAAAAAAATCCTGATTTGATTGCATTGCAACAGCTTTGGCATTCAGTCGAAAAGACTTTTTCAGATATGTAGCGTCAAGGACAACCGGGTAACCATAGGCCAGAATGTTTCCCGCGAGTTCATGTAAATATTCATACGTGCGAACAGTAGCCTCAGGCAGATAGCGGCCATTTTTTTCCGGATAGAGTCGCATGCGCTCCACATCGGAGCGAATACGAATCATTTGAAATTGTTCAAGCAACTGCTGTGAAACAAATGATTTGCCGGAACCTGAAACGCCCTGGGTGATCACGATAAATGTTTCGTTTGTCCTGGTGAATAGATTAGCCGAATCAAGATATTGGTAAACCGTGTTTAATGTTTTCTGGTATTGCGGGTCTTCGGTATCCAGTTGAGATAAGCGCAGACAATTGACCTTGGCTCTGACCATGGATCGGTAAACCTGATAAAACCGGAGTAGTTTCAGACCGTGGTAATCTCCGCTTGATTCAAGGTAACGATTCATCAAGCGATATGAGAGGTCGGGGCGACGATTAAATTCCAGGTCCATCGTGATAAATGCCATTTCACTCATCACATCTATCCAGCGAAAATCAGGGTTAAACTCAATGGCGTCGAAGATGACCAACTGTTCCTTGTGCCAGGCGATGTTGCCGGTATGCATATCGCCATGACACTCGCGTATAAACCCTTGTTCAAGTCGATCCTGAAATAGAGGATTAAATTGTTGAATTTTTTCTTCAGACCATGCCTTAATGGATAGAAACACTGATTGAAATTTTTCACTAAAGCGGTTTGTGTAAGGCGCTATCTGCTCAAAATTTTGTTTCACCGCATGTTCAATGGTGTTGACCAGATCAGGAAGTGTTTCTCTGGAGGCAACGGCTATGGAAGCGTGGAAGCCTGCAATAACCCTGGCTAGCTCATCAATGTGATGAGGCTTTAAACGTTTTTGCTGTAGCAGAACGTCCAGTTGACCTTCCTGGTCAAAACGTTGCATTTTGACCATGTATTCAAGGACCTTGCCAGTACCGTTAATTTCTATATCGTTGGAAGATTGGACGGACGAAGCCGTTACACAATCGACATCAAGATAATAATCGGGTGCCAGGCGCCTGTTTAAACGCAGTTCTTCGTTGCAGAAAAACCGGCGTTTTTCCAGGGAAGTGAAATTCAGAAAACCAAAATCAACCGGTTTTTTAATTTTGAATGCGAATTTATCAACCAGCAGTATTATCGAAATATGCGTTTCGATTACTTCAACTGCAGCACCAAACTTGTTTTTCAGCAACAGGCTCAACTGTTTGACCAGTTGTTCCTGTGCTTCACTGTCTGTCATAGGTCTAGATAACTTAAATCAATCGCATCATTTTTGACAGGAGGACACCAGAAATAGTTACCTGTAACAGGATGAGTAAAATTGAACAGGGCGTCAGTAATACCATCATCCTGGCCGGTCATGCGGTTTAGAATAGCCTCATAGCGTTCGAGGGAATGACTAAATGCAACAAACACCAGGCCGTTTTCATGTTCGTTATTCCAGGGCATTGAGCGTCTTAGAATAAATGCCTCGGGTGTGAAGCTTTCCTGGGCAGTTCGTTTCACATGTGCCGACTCAGGGGCTTCATCGAATTCCTCGTTATCACTGATTCGACGTCCAATGGTGTCATCCTGTTCCTTTTGAGTCATGCTGTTAAAATGATCCAGGTTATGCTTCCATTGTTGAACAGCAACAAAACTGGAACCGTTTAAACCGCTTTCATCAGATTGCAGGATAGCAGCCTGTACTGCTTCATCACCTTCTGGATTTTCAGTGCCATCGATATAGCCGCTCAGATCACGGCCTTCACGGTAACGAAATGCATCAATTTTCTTGTCAAGAATAAAATCTTCAGCCAGCAAGGCTTCAATTTTTAAAGATTCAAGCAGGATCTCGCCTTTGTCTTCGCCTCTGAGCCAAATCCATAGACTTGATACTGTGCTTGGCACATTAACGGCATGTGAAGAAAAAGCGGGAAAAGTTTTTAAGCCATTGAGTTTTTTTCCCAATGACTGCAGCAGGGATTCACTTAAACCGATAACGATTTTGTTGCCGTCGCTGAGTTCAGCCAGCTGTTTTATGCTGGATGTGGCATTGTGCTGGGGTTTGAGAGAAAAGTAGAGGTATTGTGATACCAGAGGAACTTCAGCCAGGATACCTGGTTGGGCAAGGTTCATAAATGAATTCTCCACAGAAATAATATTAAGCTATTGTAATGCGGAGAATATTTTTTTCACTAGATTAAGGGTAAATTCCTGATTTTCTGGTGGAAGATTGATAATGGCCTGCTACTAAGCAAAAAATTGAACCATTAGATCAGCAATAAAGAGTAAAACCACTGCCTCTATTGCCATCCACTTAAAAGAGATTTTAGGCGGCTTATTCTGCAACTGAGATTTTGCTTCCAGATAATTCATAATGCACCTACATTGCCATTACTTAATATATAGTATGTATATACAATTATAATGTTGCTTTTAATTCTTTCAAGCGCTTTTTGGCCTACTTAAAAAATAATTTATTAATTCCCATTAAGTTTTGAAAATATGATTTTTTATATAAAAGATTCGGAAAGTTAAGACTGGAAAGTTTTCAGTCATTCAGCAACGGGCAAAAAAACTAGCACTCAGGTAGTTGATATTCCGCAGTTTCCTTTGCAACCCGTTTTTGTTCAGGTGAAATCAGACACCCATACACCCGGAGCATTTCGCTATCCGACAGGGGTAGTCGAAGAAACCTGTTTCGAAAACTGTTGAGGTTTGACTGACATTTTTCAAATCCATATTCAGAAAAATGACAGGGAGTGGAGAAATCTAAAGAAGAAATATTTGAAGACAGCACTGCTAAGAAAAGCAGCACAATATGGTGTCGATGTCGGTTCATGGTAAATCCTTTTATCCAATTTAACTGACTTTCATTCCATGAAAGTTTTGTGATTATCCTGACTTTTCTGTTTAGAATCCAGCTAGCCTTAAATATTCGATATCCAATGAATAAATTCCCGTTAAAAAAACTCATCAACCTGGCAATTAAAAAACCGGCTTTAGCCATGTTACTAATTGTCGTTATTGCCTTGACTCAACTGCTTGAATTTCCGATGACTGGTGCTGATAGCGACACCGGGATGTGCGAGGTCAATAGTGTTTACGACGGCGATACCATGCGTGTAACCTGTAACGGAAAAAAGACAAAAATACGACTCTATTGTATTGATACCCCTGAAATGGAACAAAGGCCCTGGGGTACCGAATCCCGCGATTTTTTACGGTCATTAACGCCTGCTAATGTGACTTTAAAGGCCTATGATACAGATCGCTATGGACGATTGGTTGCAGAGGTTTTTGTAGGGTCGCGGAACCTGAATCTGGCAATGGTTGAACATGGACAGGCATCTGTTTACAGTAGGTACTGTAAGAAACAGGCTTATTTTGATAAGCAGCAACAGGCGCAAAAGAATAATATAGGTATCTGGGCAAAACCGGGGCTTCAGCAGGAACCCTGGAACTGGCGAAGACAAAAGCATGCATCTAAATAAATCTGATATTGCCGAGTTACTGTCATTGAGCTGCACGCCAACAATGGTATGTGACCAGCACATGATTCCCACGTCAGCCAATCCGGCCATGATGGACCTGTTGAAAATCGATTCAGCGACCCTGCCATTAAAGGATATTTTCGCTTATTTTGAAGATCCACAGGTTATACGCACAGCCGTAGATAATGTTAAACCTGATGGCCCGGCCTACGAGGAATCTGTCTCTCTTCAGGGTAATCATTCTGATGATCAGTATACGCTCTCAGTTTTGTTATTGAATGAAGAACAAGAGGGTTTGTTTTTAATCACGTTATGTCCGAAAGCCGGCCTTGCTGAAAGTGCCAGGGAACTGAAACTTGATAGCCTAACCGGTCTTCCCAGGTACGATCTTTTTGTCGATCGTATAGACCAGGCAATGATTGCCGCGCAGCGATTGAATAAATCCGTTGCCATATTAATCATTGGTATCGATCAGCTTGATCGTATTAACGATGGCTACGGTTATGATACTGGTAACCGTGTCCTGAAAGAGACAGCAGACCGAATCGCGCATGCAATCAGGCGAAGCGATACCGCAGCCAGGCCTTTTGCCGAAATGTTCGGCCTGGTCATGCAAATTACCTCGGTTGAGGACAGTGTGCTGGTCGCCCAGAAAATGCTCAATGCCCTTGGTCAGGAGATGGTGATTGATGATCATGCCGTCAATGTGACTGCCAGTGTCGGTATCAGTCTGTTTCCATCAGACGGAGATTCAGCTGCGGTTCTGATTAAAAATGCAGAAAGTGCCCTTCGACATGTAAAACAACAGGGTGGCAATGGGCATGAGTTCTTCTCGCAGGATATGAACGATGTGGCGCGCCATCGGATTGAAATGGAAAACAGTCTGCGAAGAGCGCTCAATAACAAAGAGTTTGTGGTTTACTATCAGCCTAAGGTCAACCTTGAGGACAATGCAGTCGTCGGTGCCGAGGCGTTAATTCGCTGGATGGACCCCGACAGGGGAATGATTTCACCCGGTGAGTTCATTCCCGTGGCTGAAGAGACCAGCCTGATAGGTGAAATAGGCCAGTTCGTCATGGAAACTGCCTGTCGGCAGAATAGTCAATGGCAGGAGAAAGGACTTAAACCCGTTCGTATTTCAGTGAATTTTACCGCAGATCAGTTTCATGATCGTTTTATTCTCGATAAGGTTCAGGCCGTGCTCTCGGAAACGTTTTTATCCCCTGAATACCTTGAGCTGGAAATCACTGAAAGCACACTTGTCGGTGATATGGACAAGGTTATTGATAAGCTCACCGCATTCAGGGCGATGGGTCTGCATGTTTCGATTGATGATTTTGGTACGGGTTATTCCAGCCTCAGTTACCTGAGCCATTTCCCAATTACTACATTGAAAATTGACCGTGCCTTCGTCAAGGATATGGAAGTCAACTCGAAAACAGCGGAGATAACCAATGCAATTATCGGGCTATCCCG
>JARRJW010000098.1:0-6137 GCA_037388785.1 Gammaproteobacteria bacterium | reverse complement strand
CATTCAAAGTATCAAGGCCATTCCGGAAACCGGTAACACCTTCGTCGTTGGTGGTCGTCGTGACCAGGTTAAGGTCGAAGTCTATCCAGAACGTTTATCTGGTTACGGCATTAGCCTCGATCAAGTTGCGCAGACGATTCAGACAGCCAATTCCGAGCACCAGGCCGGAGGGATCGAGCGTTCAGGCAATCGTTTAAATGTGGTTACCGGGACTTTTCTGCGTACTGCCGAAGACATCAGCGAACTGGTTATTGGTACCTTTAACAATATACCTGTATATGTTCACGATGTAGCCACTGTGACGCAGGGACCGGAAGATGCGACACAACTGGTTGCCTATTACTCGGCACATGAAGAAGAGGATATTTCCGGCGTGCCTGCAGTCACGATAGCGATTGCCAAGAAAGAGGGTACCAATGGTGTCACTGTAGCCAATAACATCATCAAGCGTGTCGAAGAACTTAAAGGTGTCAGTATTCCGAGCAACGTTGAAGTCAGTGTTACACGCAACTACGGTAAAACTGCCGATGACAAGGTCAATAGCCTGATTTTCAAACTTTTTGTTGCGACAGGCTTTGTCTTTTTCCTTGTATTGTTTGCGTTTCGTGCGTTTAGGCCCGCGATAGTTGTCGTGCTGGTAATCCCGGTGGTCTTGTTAATGACAATATTCGGCGCCTGGTTAATGGGTTACACCGTAGACCGTGTCAGTTTGTTTGCGTTGATTTTCTCAATTGGAATTCTGGTGGATGATGCCATTGTGGTGGTTGAGAACATCTATCGTCGCTGGCTGGAAGCCGGAAAAACGGATTCAGCCACTGCGGTTGATGCGGTGCGTGAAGTCGGTAACCCGACTATCCTGGCCACCTTTACCGTTATAGGTGCTTTACTGCCAATGGGGTTCGTCAGTGGCATGATGGGGCCTTACATGGAGCCGATTCCAGCACTGGGTTCTTTGGCGATGGCGATTTCCCTGTTTGCAGCCTTTGTTTTTACACCCTGGCTGGCAATATCAAAATGGCTGCGGCCTTCAATAAAATATTTACAACAGGCTGAAAAGCGCGAGCATCATGAATCCGAAAAACTTGAAAGGTTTTACCGTAGGCTGCTTGGACCGCTGATTGAGAGTAAAAGCAAGGAAAGACTTTTCCGTCTGGGGCTGTGGGCCGGACTGATTGGTGCCTGTTCACTGTTTTATTTCAATCTGGTCGCAGTAAAAATGCTGCCACTGGATAACAAACCGGAATTTTCAGTGGTTCTTGATTTGCCTGAAGGTTCTGCATTGCCTATTACAGCCAATGTTGCCCACCGCATGGCTGAAAAAATACGTCAAATGCCCGAAGTAACTGCGGTTCAGGTTTATGCAGGCACGGCCAAACCTTTCGATTTTAATGGCATGGTCCGCCATTACTATCTCAGAAAAGAGCCCTGGCAGGCTGAGATACAGGTACAGTTACTGGATAAACACGAACGCGAACGCTCAAGTCATGAAATTGCTGTTCACGCACGTGAAGTTCTATTGGATTTGGCTGCTGGAACCGGTGCTAAATTCCAGGTGGTCGAAATGCCACCGGGGCCTCCGGTGCTGCAGTCTGTTGTGGCTGAGGTTCACGGCCCCGATGCCGAAACCCGTCGCCAGGTTGCTGCTGATCTGACCGCTATTTTTGAAAATGCTGAAAGTTTGCGTGATGTTGATAATTACCTGCGCGAGCCCTATGAATTCTGGCGATTCAAGGTGGATAACGAGAAGGCCTCAAGAAAAGGTATTTCCGTTGATGCTGTAAATCGCAACCTGTCGATGGCGCTGGGTGGAATGATTTTGGGTGATGTCAAACAACGTGCAGGGCATGAGCCAACCAACATCACTATCCAGGTGCCGCTTGCCGAGCGTTCACAGATAACCCGTCTGGGCGATCTGCCGATTTATAACCAGGCTGGGCAGATGCTGCCCTTGCGTGAGCTGGGTCAGTTCCAGTTGGTGCTTGAAGAAGACATCATCTACCACAAGGATTTGCGTCCAGTCGAATATGTTACTGCAGATGTAGGCGGTGATTTGGCGGCGCCAGTTTATGGCATGTTCCAGGTACAGGATGCGATCAAGGAAATGGACTACGTTACACCGGACGGTGTGCGATTTGGAACTGATGAGGGCAGCATCAGTTGGTTCGGTGCGCCATCCAGTGACCAACGCTCAGCATTTGAGTGGGGTGGAGAATGGACCGTAACTTTCGAAACTTTCCGGGATATGGGGGCGGCCTTTGGAGTAGCGCTGATTCTGATTTACATACTGGTGGTCTGGGAGTTTGGTAACTTCAGAATTCCAGCTTTAATTATGGCGCCTATCCCTTTGACTTTATTGGGAATTATTCCTGCGCATATGCTGTTTTTCCAGATGGGATGGGGTGGTGAGTTTACCGCAACCTCTATGATAGGCTGGATTGCATTGGCCGGTATCATTGTGCGTAACTCGATTCTTTTGGTGGATTTCTCTATCCACGAAATTCAGTCAGGTACGCCAGTTGCAGAAGCGGTGATTCTGGCCTGTAAGACCAGGACGCGTCCGATCATGATTACCGCGTTGGCACTGGTCGCCGGATCCTCAGTGATCTTTTTTGATCCGATTTTTCAGGGAATGGCAATTTCTCTGGCTTCGGGAGTACTGGTTTCAACAGTCCTGACGCTGCTCGTGATTCCATTGGGTTGTATCAAGGCAAGCAAGTCATTGATTGAGGTAGCGGCTGCCGGCATGCCTGAAGGCGAAACCATGCCGGTTATTGATGAAACTTCATCGGTTGCCATGGCACGCAAGGAATCAAAAACCAATATGCCATTTCTTCTGGTGGTCTGGAGCAAGTTGATCGGCGCCATTCTGTTTATTTTCTATCTTTTGCGTGGCATCTGGTTACTGATTTCTCAACTTTTTGCCAGAAAGAAATCCGGGGTTGATCAAACACGTGTCAACGAGACAGATAACCAGGGTGGCGGGAATCAGACTCCACCAGTATCTGAAAGTGGCGCTGCTCCAGGTAGTGATGGGGGCGTAGCTTCCGGCAATAAAGATAATGGTTCTTCTTCCACTCAGGCTGCTCCCGTGAAGAAAAAACCTGCAAAGCGGGCAACCCGGACAAAAAAATCTGCCAGCAAAAGGAAACCCTCAGCCAGGACAAGTGCAAAAACGAAAACAACAGGTTTGCAGAAGAAAGCTGTGGCAGGAAACAAATCTGCAAAAAAACCTGAAAATAGTACGAGAGGAAAACTTTCTGCTTCGGCTAAGAAGAGCGAACAGATTAAAACCGGCAAGCTTCAGGCCAGCAGCAAGCCTGACAAAGATGGCCTGGTGCCGGATAAAAATGAAGGTTTTGGTACTGCGGTTCGAAAGAGGCCCTCGAACAGGCGTGGTATCAAGTTGAAATCGATGACGGAAATGAATGGTCCTTCATCTTTAAATTAGTGATTTATATAGGAAAATTGCGAAGTCAGACTATTCTTATATATAGGGAAGGCAACTACGACAGGTGAATCTGTGTGAAACGGCAATTAGGCATACTATGTCCTGGCTTGCTTACATTGATGATTTCGGTTTCTGTGAATGCTCAACAGATCGTTGAATATTCGATGTATGACGAGTTCGGAGATATTATGTTTGAGAGTCTTGAACATCTGGTTCAAAACCGGAAGTTCGGCGAATTTGACCTTGAACGTTCTCATGACGAAGTCGAAATCGACCAGTTTCGTTACAGATCAGCACAGGGTTCGCTTGAATTGACCTTACCTGGCAAGAAGAAATACAACTCTATTGAGTATCTGACCAATCGCAATAAAGTCCGCTCAGCCAAGCCGGAATGGAAGTTCCGTCCCTTGGAGAAAGAGAAGGATAAAAAGATTGTCATCATTGAAGAAAAACCGGTGCAAAACCTGTTGCAGCAGCCTCAACCGGCACAGCAACAACAGGGATTTTACGGTAATGGATATGGTTCGGGATACGGTTACGGCATGGGCTACACGCCAATGATGCCGATAACACCGATCATGCCAATGTATCCAATGGTACCAGGGTATAGCAGTCCATATTGGCAACCCCGGTTCTGACAATTTTTTGAGACTGATTTGAACACTTATTGGCTTAAATCTTGGGAGTCAGGTACATGTATATTAAGAAACTGTCGTTTTTGATTTCAAAAGTACTGGTAGCAGGCTGTGTCAGCTTCGCTTTTACCGGAACCGCTTCAGCGTACTCTTATGGTTATTGGCAGGGCATTTCTCCAACAAAACTGGGCCAGTATAAGTTTCGGCCACTTGAAAACCAGAAACCAGGCTCTGGCCAACCTTATCGTGCAGTGCGTTTTGATCGTCCGCGGGTCAGTTCAGTATTTTCCCGCTTTCAAATGCCATCCTTTAACCATATGCGTTCAGCTTATTCATTGCCTGCTGGTTTTGCCATGCCGCGTCCCATGACGGCATACAGGTCTAACCTTGTCGCATTTAACAGTCCTGCCCGGGTAATTGCAGAAAATCGCCGATACTACCAGCCTGGACGTTACTCAAGACCGCTTCAACCAGCTTTTGCCAGACAGTATGGTTGGGCGCCGGCCACTAAAATGGTAGTCAGAAAGGGTGGTGTCAGCGATCATTTTGCCTCGGCAATTAATGATGGTTTCGCGCAGCAAACCGTTGCTGCCGACATTTCCGAGTATCGCTCAGAACCGGTGACCACGCAGGGATTTAATTACCGTACAATCAGACGAAACCCAGGCCACGTTTCATTTGCCGATAAACTGAGGCACCTGGTACCGCAGCCACATAGGCACAGGGAAGTTCCACAGCAAAAAATGAATGCCTTCAGGCCAGAAAGTCGGGTTGCTGTTAAGCCTGATAACTGGCAAAAACTTCCGGTTCCAGTCATGGCTGAAGAACGGGTAAAACCAGTGGTTAACAACAAGCTTGTACAGGTGAATACATCAGGCTATCGTTTCAGACCGGATGCCAGGTTTGAAGTATCAGAGCAGCAGGTTTACAGTTCTGCCATGCGGGTATCTGCTCCAGTCAATGCAGCAGCGCCGGAAGATTTTCAGCTGGCTGATGCCAAAGTTGAGTCAGGCAGCCTGG
Source organism: Gammaproteobacteria bacterium (assembly GCA_037388785.1). Lineage (GTDB taxonomy): Bacteria > Pseudomonadota > Gammaproteobacteria > Chromatiales > Chromatiaceae > JABDQZ01. The sequence goes on along the minus strand of JARRJW010000098.1, from coordinate 1,034 downwards.
ATATGTCCAAACAATGGTTTTTTAGACCCTCTCAACCTTCATCGTTTTAGGAGATTGAATGATAACAGTAATTGGCAGTCTTAAGGGTGGTTCAGGAAAAAGTACAGTCACTTTTAACTTGGCTGTCTGGTTGTCAATGGCAGGTGAGAATGTTCTGGCAATCGATGTTGACCCGCAGGCAACACTCTCTGATGTAGCTGAAGTTCGCACCGAGGAAGGCTACGATCCGAATATTACAGTCAAAAGTAAACCCTCTTTACAGCTTGAGGCTTTCGAGGGGTTTGGCGAAGTTTTGATTGATATCGGTACGGCTGATATTGAGAGCATGAAAAAAGCCATAGAGCTGGCTGACCGTATTGTTGTGCCAGTGCCTCCCAGCCAGGCAGATATTTGGTCAACACAGCGTTTTATTCGATTTGTGGAATCTGTCCGTGGTCGCGATAATCTTCCTGATATCATGGGTTTTGTTAACCGAGCTGATACGCACAGGGCTGTCAGGGAATCCGATGAGGCTGCAGCTGCGTTGGTTTCATTGCCGGGTATTGAATTTCTCAAACCTAGATTGTGTCAGCGAACCGTTTTCAGGCGTTCATTCAGTGAAGGGCTTGCTGTCTTTGAACTGGATCCTCGAAGCAAAGGTACCCGCGAATGGAACTCGCTGGTGTCGCTGCTTTACCCCGAACTTGTTTCCGGTTAAGAGTGTAATTTCCCGTGCGTAGAATAATTAACTGGCTGGCCTGTCATTCAGTTGTGGCAGTTCTGTTTGTTTTCCTGGTTGTTGCAGTGATTTTTCGCGGTGCTCTTTTTGGAATTTCTCCAGTTGAAATTTCTCCAGTTGGAACTTCTCCAGTTGGAACTCCTCAGGTAGATGATAGCGCTGACACACCAGCACAGGTTGAAAGTCATCAATCTGAAGTTGTCGAGGAGGCATCATCTACGCTAGCGCCTGAATCTGAAGATGGTCCTGAGATTGAGCCACAGACTGGGCAGGCTGTATCGGAACCCGCACAGATAGTTCAAGAACCCGTTGCAGT
>JARRJW010000097.1:0-10254 GCA_037388785.1 Gammaproteobacteria bacterium | reverse complement strand
TCCCTAAAAGCTGTACACAAAGAATTTCATATGTCAGCTGGTACGATATTAACTTTGGTTCAACAGGGAAAGCCCGAAGAGGCGAAAAATTTCGAAATTGATTTCTATAAACAATCTGACGAAGTCATTAATTGTCTAAAAGAACTTAAAAATCTTTGAATGATTTGTCCGCAAATACCACGAAAGAGACGATCGATTCTGTAGATTCCTGTCAATGAAAAGCAGGTAAGAGCTGGCAAATGATATGTTAATTTAAACGTAAAATAATGCCTCATCATCATCCAAAAATGAGGCATTTATAAATCAATAATGGCGCCACATCCGAGTGATTAAATTCAATGCTTAATAGCAGCCTTCAGTATGAGTACATAGAAAATTTCTGATATGAAGTGAATTTACTAGACACATAAGGTTATATCCACAAAACTCTACTAAACTATTCCTAATAGCCATTTAACTATAATAAATCATGCACGAGAACATCGATAATAATTATGTAGATCAAGAGGCTGAACTCTCGCTTTTACACAATCCAGAGACGCGCAAACAATTACAAAAGTTTTTCGATGATATGCAAACTATGGTAGCTATCATGAATCCAGATGGCACCATAGTTTTTGTAAGTAATACACCTTTAAAAACTTGTGGCCTGGAACAAAATGATGTCTTAAACAATAAAATGTGGGAGATTTACTGGTTCAATTACGACCCGGATGTTCGAGACGCAATTGAAGGTTACGTTGCCAATGCAGCTGCCGGAGAAATTATTTCGCACGATGTATTGATGGCCATCCCTGATGGTACAGTATGGATCGAATTTAGTTGTCATCCGGTTTTTGATGACAAGGGCGATATAGTTCAATTGGTTGCAGAAGGCCGCGATATCAGCCAGCGTAAGGCCGCTGAGGAGAAGGTGTTACAACAGGCACACTTTGATTCCTTAACTGATCTACCAAATAGATTCCTTACACTTGACCGCCTTTCGCAATTATTAATCGATGCGGAACGTAATCATCATCATGTCGCCGTGCTATTTCTAGATTTAGATGATTTTAAGAAAATTAATGATAGTTTAGGGCATGAAGTTGGTGACAAACTATTAATTGAAGCGGCTCATCGTCTCAACAGTGTTGTTCGTAGTGGAGATACTGTCGGGCGTTTAGGTGGAGATGAATTTATTGTTTTATTGGGAAGTTTGAGGCGTAGGGTTGATTCTGCTCCAGTCATTGAAAATATCATCACTAACTTTAGAAATATATTCAACATTGATAATCGTGAGTTAATGGTTACCACCAGTATTGGTGTTGCGATATATCCTACAGATGGAAAGACTGAGTCAGAATTACTAAGAAATGCTGATTCAGCTATGTACCATTCCAAAAAACAAGGTCGAAACACTTTTACTTACTATACAGCTGATATGAATAGGCTCATTTCACGTCAGTTGGCGATTGAAGAACAAATGCACGGCGCTCTATTTCGCAAAGAATTTGAAGTTCATTATCAACCAAAATTCGATTTATCTAATGGAAAAATAGTTGGTGCTGAGGCACTATTGCGTTGGAGCAACCCTGTGTTGGGCGACGTCTCTCCAGATAGTTTTATTCCCATTGCAGAAAGATCTGGTTTGATCATAGAAATTGGTGAATTTGTACTGATTGAAGCCTTAAAACAAACTGCAAATTGGCTCCATAAGCTAGATAATAAATTCATGATTGCGGTCAACCTTTCACCACGTCAATTTCGTGATACCAAGCTAGTTTCATTTATTAAAAAAACCATACAGCAATCTGGTGTCTCTCCCAATCATTTGGAGTTAGAAATAACCGAAGGGGTATTAATGAGTGGTCTTGGCTATATAGATACTGCAATTAACAACTTAAGCAAACTCGATATTAGTCTTGCGATGGATGATTTTGGTACCGGGTATTCCTCATTGAGCTACTTACGTAACTATCCTTTTAATGTATTGAAAATTGATCGTAGTTTTATCAACGATATGTCCCATGATAATGCGGACAAAGAATTGACAAATGCCGCCGTTGCAATGGCTCATGCTATGAAAATGACAGTTGTAGCTGAAGGTGTTGAGACAGACGAACAATTAAAAGTACTTAAAAATATGGGTTGTGATTATGGGCAGGGATATCTTCTTGGTCGACCAATGACAGCTAATCAATTCAATGAATTCATTGATAAAAATTGAACAAAATTTCCAGAATGAGTCCTGATCAGCATTGTGAGTCGTTCGTCTTAAAGGATATAAATTCCTACAACTGACCGCTCTTCTGAATATTGAACGATATTGCATTTTTCTACAATTTTAACGCTAGCACACGATAGCAGACAGATTAGGGTTTTGGCTCATAGGGCTGAATTTGCTGATTAGCAGTTAGTCGTGAATTCCTATCAAATGCAACTTTATGCAAAAACAGCAGTTATCAATGCGTTAAATATTTTCTTCACTTCTGGATTGGCCCAGATAGCTTAAAACCGATGGTTTTTCAGACTGTTATGTCTAATGACATAAGCATTAGGCGATAAAAGTAGTCCAATAATAGGCAATACCTATCTATCGGATCATTTATAACGATTGAAGTTTTTATAGCTTTTCTGCAAATAACCAAGTAAATTGCTCAAGAATTATTGATAACTAACCTTTAAGGAGAGCAGTTATGAGAATTTCTACCAGAAGTCGTCATGCAATAACATCGATGATGGAACTTGCACTGCAAGACCGACCCATGACGCTTTCAATGTTATCTGACAACAATGCTATTTCTTTGTCTTATTTAGAACAGATTTTTGCTTCATTGCGTTTGAAAGGGCTTGTAAAGGGTCAACGTGGTCCCGGTGGAGGTTATGTTCTTGGAAAGCAAGCAACTGAAATCTCGATTGCAGAAATAATCAGTGCTGCAGATGAATGGGTCGAATATTCTTTCAGCAAGCCCAAAACGGTTTTTCCTTCATCTCAAGCACTCAATGCCAAGACATTGTGGAATGACCTCAGTCACCAGATTTACAATTTTCTGGATACAACTACCCTGGCTGATACTGTCGTCAACGGTCCTGCTGTTGGTACCGGGTTGTCGCATTAACAGCGGTATGATTTTTATTTGTCGTGTGTAATGTCTATGGCACCGTTTACCACATAGTTAATTAACTGGAGACTATCTATGGTAATCCGCACTTTAACAATCATTTTATCATCCCTTTCATTATCAATTGGATTACAAGCAGCAGAAACGTCATCTAAACAAAACTCAGGTAGTTGGCAGTGGGAAGGCCAAATTGCAGCTTTGCATCGTGCCGATTCAGACTTGGATACTGGAGGAAAAACCAATATAAATCGTACCTATGCTAGTTTATCTGCATCAACTCGCCTAAATGAGCAAAGCCGGTTCGGTTTATCATTCGGCTACGGAGAGGATAGATATGATTTCTCTGGTAATGGATCTTTTGCTGGACTTGACCCCTGGGATAGAGAGCGCCAAGCCAGGATCTCGGCCTCAATGTTCTACAAAATTAATGATCGCTGGACGGCTTACGGTATTCCATCGTTGAGTTTCAACGCTGAAAAGGGCGCCTCAATGGAAGATGGGCGCACAGCTGGACTTTTGGCAGGAGCCTCTTATCGCTTTAGTGAAACTCTAACATTAGGGCCAGGCATCGGCGTGTTTGAACAGATAGAGGAAGATGCTAGTTTTATTCCAGTGTTAATAGTTGATTGGCAAATCACTGACAATTTAAGTCTTGAAACCGGACGAGGTTTTGCTGCAAGTCGCGGGCCTGGTCTACAGTTTCGATGGCAACCAGTGGAAGATTGGCAATTTTCTGCAGGTGCTCGCTATGAGAAGCGTCGGTTTAGGCTGGATGATCAGGGACCTGCGCCTGACGGCGTAGGAGAGTATAGGGCGACCCCAATATTTGTCACTGCTCAGTATGAAATTGATCCTTCATTATCAGTAACTTTTATTGGTGGTGCTGACACCAACACTCGAACCCGCCTTGAAAATGAAAATGGAGATCTAGTAACAGAGACTGATGCAGATAATGCGACGTTTTTAGGCGCTTCAATTATTTTTCGCTTGTAATGAATTTTGTTTTTCTTATCCTGCATCTTAATGCCTGTAGTACCTCCTCTATTTTCTTTAATAATCTTCCCTTCCTCACTACTTTGCGACTCAATGAAATGTTTGGCCTTTCAGACGCGCAAGAGGTAATCGTAAAACAAAGAACAGAGGAGTTACAAGCTTGGCTCAAAACCGATGCCATTCATGTCATTATCAAACGTTTATCACAAACAAAAAAACTTTGGCAGGATGGTCAGTTTCATGAAGCAAGTATATATTTCGAAGAGAGTATTGAAATATCAATCAAAGAAGTCATAGCTACTGCAAGCCCCAAAATTATATCGTTTTTATTAACCTTGGATGAAGCTAACGCCAGCCAATATCTGGAATATATTAAGGAAAAATCGGAGGAGTGGTTTGATTATGCAGAGTCACAAGAAAGTAAAATTGAGTCTCGTATCAGGCTATTAGAAAAATGGTTTGGAAGATTAAGTAAAGAGCAATCATCGCGTGTTGCTGATATTGTATTTTTAGTACCAGGTGAGCAGCAAATTAGAATTGATAATAATAAAAACTGGGTTAATAATGCTCTAAAGGCATCTCTTCAGCGCGATGAAAATATCTTAAAATCGTGGTTGATGAACCCATCAATATGGTGGCAAGAAGAATACAAAATATTGAAAAAAATCAATCGCAAGCAGAATTACCAGCTCGTTACTATGATGATAGAAACAATGAGCGAAGAACAACAAAAAGCAGTGCCAGAATTACTAGATGACTGGATCAAAAAATTACAAGACCTAATTTAAACAGGCTTAACATTTTAACTGACTATCATAACTTTTCTTGCCAATCGCCGCCTGCTCGTGATTTTCATTAATCACAATGCTCATGGCGTAAGCAGATGTGCATAGTGAAATATGGGGATTTCTATTTTAGCTATTGAATTAATCCAATTAAATTCAAAATTATCCCCTAAGGGTAATTATATTGATAACTAATAAGGTTATCTGATGTTAACTTATAGGGAACATAAAGTTGACTTTTCCTGTCTTGTAAACCAGATAAACGTCGACTCAATGTCCTACTAGCGCGATCCATGGCTCTAAAAATTGCCACGTATAGATCTGACTGAACATCATCGATTACAATTTCTTTGAGACGAGGTAAAGTAAGTCTTACCTGGCAGTGCTTGTCATTGCCTCCCATAGGACCATTGTCTCCGCTCAAACGGACGTTGATATGCTGTATTTGATCGTACCGAGAACTGAATAAATAATTAATACGATCTTTTACATATGACTCAATGGAATCGGTCATGCTGAAATTCAATGCTTGGATGTCTATATTCATAAATCTCTCCTATCATTTGCAAAGAATTATCGTATTTGTATTAGAACCATAAAAAGTAGAAAAAATCATAATTTACTTCGAAAAAACCGAACAAACCTTTTCAGCCAGTAAAAACACCAAGTTTAAATATGATTAAACTAACCGGACTGTCGTGACCAAAAAATGTGAAAGATTCTGGGGGAGGGCAGGTTATGTTATTGTTTTTAAATAAGATACCGATATTTCCGCAATTCAAATTAAGGGATAATTTTGGAACAATCAGAATTAGAGCAATTCCGCAAAAAACTTCTGCAAATGCGTTCTGCCCTGGAACAGATCGAGGTGGAATCCAGAGAAAACACTGAAACCGTTGAACTGGATCAGTGCAAGGTTGGCAGGCTGTCGCGTATGGATGCTTTACAGCAACAGCAGATGGCTTTTGAATCTGAGAGAAGAAGAAAGCTACAGTTGCAGAAAATTGAAGCTGCTCTCAATCGCATTGATAATGATGATTTTGGATACTGTTTTGTCTGTGGCGAAGATATTGCCATGAAAAGACTTCAAGTAGATCCTACTCATACTAAATGTATTCACTGTGCAGAATAATATAAGGAAATAAAAATAATCGTCAGAGACATCAAGACCACCAGGTCGAGATACGAGAAACCCGCCTGCCTTACCACCGTCTGTGGTATCTCTTATATGAATGCTGAAAGCGCTGTAATTCAGGTATTGCTTGTTAGCTGTAACCAATGAAGTTTTTTTCCATGATTTTTATAATAAACGCTTCTGTCATTTCGCTCATGGCATATTCAGAAGTTGAGTGAATATCACCAGCTTTGTTGCCTAGTATTATGTCAACAGTATTGGGTTTATCATCATGGATAAGAATAAGTATCTTCTTGTCTACAGAGATGCATTCAATCGATACAGCATCAGCTTTAATGCCCTGATTGCGCAATGATTGATCAATAATTCCCATTATCGTCTCGATGTCTGCATGTTTGCTATAAAGCAAATCATTTGCACGGGCAACTATCTCAGATAGATATTGAAGTGAACTGTTCATTTTTAACTATATTAACTACCAAATACCTAAGGAGACTCTGATTAATTGTCATTTCGAGCTTGTCGAGAAATCTTCCACATCTTAAATTATTAATTTATATAATATTTAAGATCCCTCAACTATGCTCGGGATGACAATACATCAATTAATCAAAGTATCCCTAAATATACAGATACTTTCAAATTAAGGATACGGTAAGCCAGTAACAAAGTCTTAATGGATAAACTTACAAGTTATCAACCAGTTACTTTTTATTAAATCTTTTTACATGCTATTTTCATAATATAATTTCAGGCAATTTACTTACACCCAGAAACAATAAAGTCCAAACAAAGCATTGCGTTGGTTGCTCCAAGGCTTGTTTGTAGATGGTCTCAGAACAATAATAACTTCGGCAAAAAAGCCAAAAAGGTTGAGATTCTGAGTTGCCTTGTCAAACCAGGCTTTCACTGAATTAAATTTCTGTTAAATTTACCGTTCCAATTAATAAGGAGGTAAAAATGGAAGAAAAATTCAGTCGTAGAGAATTGCTTATCGGAATGGGTGCTGCAGCTTTAGCCTATTCGCCAATTTCCAGTGCAATGGATCATTCTGCTCATGAAAAACATATGAAGCATGATCATAGCAAGCACAAACCTCAACATGAGGGAACTTTGGAAGCAGTAAATAATTGTCTTGATAAAGGTCAGCGCTGTATTGCGCATTGTTTGGTTTTGTTTCAGGAAGGCGATGTTTCGGTTGCTGATTGCGCAGCGAAAGTCCACGAAATGAAAGCTATTTGCAGTGGATTTTCATACCTGTTAACCGCAAACTCAAACCATATAAAGCAAATGTCTGAGTTGTGTATGACGGTTTGTAACGAGTGTGCCGAAGAATGTAGGAAGCATGATCAGCATCACGAATGCAGAGCTTGTGCTGAAGCCTGTGAAGAAACTGTTGCGGCCATAAAAAAACATCTTTCATGATAAAAAAATAACCCTTATTAGTTATTTAGAGGAGGTAACTTTAACAGTTATCTCCTCGGCCATGCCACAGCTTCAAAAGTCCCAGAGAGTGGCTTTTAAATCATGAAAATTAATGCACGATACTATTCTTTGGGCAATGTTTGTAAATGAGTCAGAATATCCACAGTTACTTGAAGATCAAAAGCCCGCATTGCCGGCATATCTTCATCAGGTTGTCCATTTAATGTTTTATGTACCACTTCCCATGGATTTTTATTCGATAACTTTCCAAGTGGAGGCATGCCTTTAGGTTCCTTGCCGTTCTTGTCATGACAACCTACACATACGGTATTGTAATATGCGGCACCTTTATCAGCATTGCCACCTATGGCCAATTTCGTGTTACGGTCAATAATCTTATTCATATCAACCTGACCCTTGGTCACAAAATTTGCCAGATCTTCAAAGTCCTGGTCACTCATCTTTCCAGCATAGCCATGCGTTTCATCTTTCATTGCTGCAATAACTTTATCATTTGACTTGCCTTCAAGATGCTTCAATCCTTTTATGCCGGTTTTATAGGAGCCGGATGCATAAGCACCATCTTTACCCATCAAATCCCAACCATGGCAAGATTTACACCGATGGGTGGCATCACCCTTTTTCTTCGTGTTTGAGGCTGGCCATGCAGAATGCGTATTTTCGGGCTTGGGTGCGTCAATCACCTCAAACCATTTATCATAAAGTTGGCCGCCTCGGGCAATCGATGATGCCTGCTCTGCATAAGCATTGAATGTAATAAAAACAAAAGATACTGCCAGTATTTTTAATGTGATTCTGTACATAGAAATTCCCCTGGTTAAAGTATCTTTGACTAGTTGAGATACCATCCGCTGGAAGCGGGATGAAATAAGTATAGAAAAGTAATTCCATTTTTGCTGTAGGTAAGCATCAGATTGTCAGAAAATCCGGGCATATGCAGTTTCAGAAATCCAAAATTTTGACTGTCTGTCATCGGAAAATCCTTGCAGAAACCTGTTCATCTACTAATATTATTAATAGTTCCTTCTTACTAGAGGAACGAAAGTGACATGCTACTAGACCTCGCTTGTAGTCAATCTCTGGCGGGGTCTTTATGTTTTTTTCAGTAGGTGGGCAGAATCTCAGGGAGAACCAGTCGCCACCAAGATTTCCACACTCCATTGCATCTGGTTAAAAGCTAATATGGCGACTCAAATGTGTATGAAGCCGTCTGTCGACAATTCATTGCTATTTTTCTGCAAGTCCAGCACGTTTTAAACCTGAAGATAATAAATCAAGATGATTTAGCTGGCCCAACCGCCATAAAATTTAAGACTAATCTATCGGGTGAATGCTCATGAAAGAGCTCGCTTGGAGTGGCTTATTATCCGGTTAAATTGATGAAATTAGGTGTTTATCTCAACACTGTCATGTAGACAAGCGATTGAATTTTATTTATTCAATTCAATCGCTCAGAGTAACTTTAAGATAATCCATAAGATTATCAAAAGATAAGGGGGCTAAAATAATAAATTACCAATTCAACGCCCTTTACCAGAACCACCGCCTTTTGAGCCACTTCGCTGACCACCAGATGAGCTCAAAGCGCTACCTGAAGAGTTAGAGGAATTGCCACTGTTTGAGGCTTTTTTATATTGGTACTGATATTTGTATTGATTCTGATGACGATTTTGCATTTGTCCTTGCTGCTTCATCTGATTTTGTTTTTGCTGCAGATTTTGCATCAAGTTTTGCTCCATCTCAGCTTCATCAGCAATTGCAAGTCCTGACATCGAAAACGCGGCAACCATACTCGCTGTTATTTTCATCAAACGTCTCATATTTTTCTCCAATGAAATAAGTTTGTGTTTGAAATATAACTAAATCCTTTGGAAAAAGGGGTTACAGAATGTTACTGATTGATAATCATCAAGTTTAATTGCCTTCATTACTAATGAGAATCATTCCTACTGATGTTGGCTTTTTGCTGCCATAAAGATTTTCCTGGCATCAGGTCGTTATATGATGCGGTTTCAATCTGTTTTCATGTGTATTTTGAGTAATTAACTGAGCAAGAATGGGTTGTAACTTATATTAAGAAGAATGTTTCTCAATGAAATCAGTGGCGATTCATGGTGTAGAAGTCGACGATGTATTGGAAATGTCTGATAACATGGGCATTTGATTCTTTCAGCCAGCAGCGATATATGCTGGGCTTTTATAGGGATATTCTTACAAGCCAACGTGTAGAAAATGTGTAAACTTGTTCAAATATGCTGAAAAAAGAGAAAAGGCTACAGCGAAAGGGCGTTGAAAATGTACCCTTGGGTTTGTCTGCAATGACTTGGAGAGATCAATGATTAAGGAGTTTCTTAGTTTCTTCGTTACCGGCATGATATTGGCCCTTGAGTTTGTCTTGGTGTTTGGAATGTTGTTCGCTGCTTTGGCTGTGCCTTATGCTATCGCTATATATCAATTTGATGCTATATCAGGAAGTACAGAAACCGCTTGGGCATTGACGATTGGATTGTTATTGATGGGTGCATGGGCGATGTTTTTGATGAAAGGTGGTCGTAAGAAAATCCACGATGGTTTTGAAGCTATTAATGAGTTGTCTTTAAAAGCGCTCGGGCTAAAGAAATGATGGCTCATGTCGGCATGGATAGCGGAGTTTATGTGGAGATTATTGAACTAGAGATAAATCGATTCATGACCGGTGCTCAGATCGTTGACCGCGTGTGAGTATACTTCCACTTGCGGCCAGGAGTATACTGAATGACAATCTACTCTTATTGCTATATTCGTGATATCACAA
>JARRJW010000096.1:0-11650 GCA_037388785.1 Gammaproteobacteria bacterium | reverse complement strand
CATCAGGAACCGATCCAGCTGTGCTTCAGGTAAAGGGTAGGTGCCTTCCTGCTCAATCGGGTTTTGCGTCGCCATTACCAGGAAAGGAGAGGGCAGAAAATAAGTTTGCTGGCCAACGGTGACCTGTTTTTCTTCCATCGCTTCAAGCAATGCTGACTGGACCTTGGCCGGTGCCCGGTTAATCTCATCTGCCAGAACCAGGTTATGGAAAATCGGACCATGCTGAAAAACAAAGCTGCCTTCCTGTGGATTGTAAACATCAGTGCCTGTTAAATCGCCAGGTAGCAGGTCTGGGGTAAATTGCAGTCGGTGAAAATCACCTTCAATTATTTTCGACAGTTCCTTGATGGCACGTGTTTTAGCTAAACCCGGCGGGCCTTCAACCAGCAAATGACCTTCGGCAAGCAGTGCGATCAGCAATCGGTTGACCAGGTTTTGCTGACCTATAATTTTTTGCTCAAGAGCTGTTTTAGCTTGCTCAAATAATGATGCCAGATCGGAAGAGTCTGTCATTCATGTCTCCTGTAAATGTCCTGATGCTTTGTAGGGTATAGACCGGGTTCAAGGAAATTTGTTCCTGGCAGCAGGCAAGCTGCTGTCAAACCCCAGGGATGATTTCAGGCTTGCGTAAATATGGTAACTACTTGAGTGATCCAGATTGAACCAGGGCTATAATTCAGCGTGACCGTAGCGGCAGGGAAAACAGGCCGGCAGCAACTACGAAGGCTGCAGAAATCCACAGACAGCCTGTCAAACCCAGCTGTTGAAAAGCCCAGCCAGACAAGACGGTTCCGACCAGACGGCCACCAGCATTGGCCATGTAATAAAAACCAACATTCACCGCAACCTTGTCATGGTCTGAGTAACTCAGAATAAGATAGGAGTGCACCGCAGAATTGATCGCAAAAACGATACCGAAAATCGCCAGTCCCCCGATCAATATCCATTTGGGGTTTTCAAATGTATCCAAAGCAACGGCAATGGCCGCTGGCACCAGTGCCAGCAGGAAAGTCCAGACAATGGCTGTCATGCCGTTTGCGTTTGTTTTACGAAGCAGTGCCGGTGAAGAACTCTGTACAAAGCCATAGCCGATAATCCAGAGTGCTAGAAATGTTCCGGTCTGGGTATGGCTCCAGCCCAGAGAAGCAGATAGAAACACTGGCAAAGCGACGACGAACCAGACATCTCTTGACCCGAAAAGAAAAAAGCGTGCAGCGGAAAGCCAGTTGATTTCACGGCTGCGGGAAAACAACTGGTTGAACCTGGTTTTCACCTTGCTTTTACCTATCTCATGCGGAAGCATGACAAAAGAAAGCGCCAGCACCAGTGTCAGGCCACCGGCAAGAAGATATAGCGCGCCTTTAAATTCAGCGACAGCCAGTAAAAACCCACCTATAAAATAACCGGCACCTTTCAGCGTGTTTTTTGAACCGGTCAGAATGGCAACCCACTTAAACAGCTTGCGTTCATTTTCAGAACTATCGATCTGGCTGGGTAGCATCAACTTAACACTGGCCTTGGCGCTCATCTTGTTCAGGTCCTTGGCAATACCCGATAGTGCCTGAGCCAACATGACATAGGCTACAGAAAGCCATTCTGTCGGTACCGTCAGGCTTAAAAGCGCAAAGACCTGCAGTCCCATTCCGATGTGCATAGTCTTGTTCAAGCCGATACGCGAACCAACCCAGCCACCAACCAGGTTGGTGACAATACCGAAGAACTCATAAAACAAAAACAGCAACGCAATTTCCAGCGGGCTGTATCCAAGCTGGTGAAAATAGAGCACCACCAGCATGCGAATGGCACCATCAGTGATAGTGAAGGCCCAGTAACTGAATGTGATGACCAGATAGTGTTTAAGTTCAGTGAGTTGTTGCATGAATCAATTTGAACAGCCAATTATGACATCGGTATGAATGAAACGTGATTATCCAATAATTTTTAATGAATCACCTAAAGTAATTTTTTCTCAAGTCGTTATAAAACGAAAGCGGTTTACCATTTGCCCATAGCAATTTATAAAAAATGCATTTTTGACAGGTCCAGATCAATGAAAATAAACGAACCGGTTACTCAAAAAGAAATTCCTTTTCCAGAAGGCACCATTCTGGTTACCAAAACGAATCTCAAAGGAATGATAACTTTCTGTAATAGTGATTTTGTCAAAATCAGTGGCTTCACTGAAGATGAACTGCTCGGTTCGAGTCATAATATTGTCAGACATCCTGATATGCCACCTGAAGCCTTTCAGGATTTGTGGGATACGGTGCAATCAGGTCGTCCCTGGACCGGCCTGGTTAAAAACCGGGCTAAAAACGGTGATCATTACTGGGTTAAGGCCAATGTCACACCGGTCACCAGTAATGGCCAGGTTGTTGAGTACATGTCGGTCAGAACGAAGCCGGCCTCTCATGAAATACGTGAAGCTGAAGATTTATATCAGCAAATTACCCGAGGTAAAGCCTCGTTACATAACGTCTCCTTTACTAGCAAGCTGAATATTTTTAAAAATTTCAGTGTCACCAATAAATTCCTTTCAATTGTTGTATCCATGTTGTTGCCAATCCTGATTATGGCATGGGTCATTACAGCAAACTATGCAGAGCAGATAAAGTTTTCTGCTAAAGAACGGGATGGAGTTGAATACATTGAGCCATTGAGACTGCTGTTAGAGAGTTTTGCCAAGCACAGAGGCTTGAATAATGCACTGAAAAACGGTGCTGATATACAAGCTAAAGTAGATGCGGTCAGCAAAAAAATTGAAGCTGATATTGCCGCGGTTGAGAAAATTCATGCTCGCCTGGGTGATTCATTAAAAGTCACTAAAGAATGGCCGGCGTTAAAGGAAAAGTGGCTTAAGCTTAAATCTGAAACCAATAGTTTGTTGCCCTTTGTCAGTTTTGCGCAGCACACAGATTTGATCTCTGACGTGCAGGCTTTAATTGTTCGTGTTGGCGATTATTCTAACCTGATCCTTGACCCTGATCTTGATTCATACTACTTGATGGACGCTACAGTATTGCGTCTGCCTGTGGTACTTGAAAATATGGGAGTCCTGAGAGGTAAATTATCGGGCTTTATTGGCCAAGGCTCGATGAATGCTGATCAATGGCTTGAAATGACGATTTTGGCAAAACGCATTGAAGAATATACTGAAGGTTCGATCAATTCGGTTCAGACCTCCTTCGACAATAATGAAACCTTGCCAGGTACAATGGGAGACAATCTCAATGCCTTTAAGCGGGCTTCAGCAGCCTTTCAGGATTTGGCCAAACAGGCGCTTACCAAAAAAGATGACTTAAGCTCTTTGGATGCTACTGCATTTTTTGCCAAAGGTACTGAATCCATTTCTGCAGGTTATGCGCTATACGACTCTGCTTTAAGTAATCTGGATGATCTTCTGGCGTTGAGAGTGTCAAAAATAGAAAGCAAGCGAAACATAGAATTAGCTATTATAGTTTTGGTTTTGCTGTTTGTGTCCTGGTTAACTTACACCAATATATCAAACATTGTGAGACCTCTTAAAAAGCTTTTAGCTAGTGTTCGACTTGTAGCTGAAGGTGATTTTGATATGGATGATATCAAAGTGAACAAGGATGAAATTGGCGAATCGATTGATGCTGTTCGAATCATGGGTATTCGCCTGGGCTTTGATATTGCCGATTCTAAAGTTAAAAAGCAATTGCCCGAATTCAATTCAAGTCAATTAATGGGTGCCAATATTGATGATTTCCACAAAAACCCGCAGCACCAGATTGATCTGCTTAACAAACTTTCATCGGTCTATGAATCGCAATTAGAGCTGGGCGACCTAACCATGAAAGTGGTTGCCAACCCGGTTATTAATCCTGAAGGTGAACGTCTGGGTACCGTAGTCGAGTGGAGCGATCTGACTGAAATGCTCGCCCAGAAAGCCGAGGAAGAAAAACGCCTTGAAGAAGAACGCAGGGTCGCGGCTGAAAATGAACGCATCAAGGTGGCATTGGATAACGTATCCAGTAACGTGATGCTGGCTAATCCTGATCGTGAAATTATTTATATAAATAAAAATGCCTGCAAACTGTTCAGTGATGCCCAAGAGGATATTCGCAAGGACTTGCCGAATTTTGATGCCACGAGTTTAATCGGCACTAACATTGATGGTTTCCACAAGAACCCTGCTCATCAGGCAAGACTGCTTGAGAATCTTTCATCCACGTACCAGTCAGAAATTGAAATTGGCGGACGTATCATGCGTATCGTTGCCAATCCGGTTATTGATGCGGACGGTACTCGCCTGGGCACTGCTGTTGAGTGGTCGGAAAGAACCGAGGAAGTGGCTATTGAGAAAGAGATTGATTCACTGGTAGAGGCGGCCAGTTCCGGTAACTTGACTCGTCGCCTTGATATTGAAGGTAAACAGGGTTTCTTCCTGCAACTTTCAAAAGGCTTTAACTCATTACTTGATGAATTAACCAGTGTCTTTGACGATATCGGTAATGTCATGGGTTATATGGCCAATGGCGACCTGACGCATAAGATCAACAAGCAATATGCCGGCACCTTTGGTGATGTGAAAAATAACATCAACAAGACGATTGATAACGTTGAAGAAACCGTTGAAAGGCTGCGTACAATTTCCGACCAGGTGAATACTGCGGCCCAGGAAATTCTCGACGGAAACAATAACTTGAGTGGTCGTACTGAACAGCAGGCAGCCAACCTGGAGGAAACCGCGGCCAGCATGGAAGAGCTGACCAGCACGGTGAAAAACAACAGTGACAATGCCCAGCAAGCCAACCAGGTGGCCAACACTGCAAGAAATGCTGCAGAAAAAGGTGGTGACGTGGTTAACCAGGCGGTTACAGCCATGGGGCAGATCAGTAATTCTTCAAACAAGATTGCTGAAATTATTGGGGTCATTGATGAGATTGCGTTCCAGACCAACCTATTGGCCTTGAATGCCTCGGTTGAAGCGGCGCGTGCCGGAGAGCAGGGCAGAGGCTTTGCGGTGGTGGCTACCGAGGTCAGAAACCTGGCATCACGCTCGGCTGAAGCGGCCAAGGAAATTAAAGAACTGATCAAAGACTCGGTCGAGAAAGTAAACTCCGGGTCTGAACTGGTTAACCTGACGGGTGAATCGCTGACTGAAATTGTTGATGGTGTTAAAAAGGTCGGCGATATCATTGCTGAAATCGCTGCGGCCAGTGCCCAACAGACGTCTGGCATTGAGCAGGTCAACCAGGCGGTGACCAGCCTGGATGAGATGACGCAACAGAATGCTGCATTGGCTGAGGAAACTTCAGCGGCCAGTGCCTCGATGAGTGAAAGCGCCAACGAGATGCAAACCGCAATGGCATTTTTTAATACTTCAGGCGCTGTCAGTAGTGCACCGGCTAGAGTCACGGCAGCGCCAAAACCGGCCGCAGCTACCCCAAGACCAACTTCAGCACCCAGGCCTGCGGTTATTTTTAAAGGATTCAGGGCCTGATTGGCTACCAGCCGTTTTCTCAGGTAGTTACTGTCTGCGCTGATTTTTAAAAACGCTCCTATAACATTTTCGTTGTAGGGATGAGAGAAGATAAACTTTGATTTAAAACGGTTACCCAGGCTTTTATTTGTAGCTGGCGCTGATTCAACCAGGCTGTTCTTTTCAATAAAGTTCTTAACTATCACACCATCCGTTTTGAGCTTTTTAAGCAATAGTGTGAACCATTTGGTGTCTGCTTTTGATGATGCTACCGGTTCACCCAAATCTTCAATAAACAGATCATCGATAATCATATCAAAAGCGGGTCCCTGGTAAGCCTTTAACCAGGTAATGGCATCAGCATGAATCAAATTGACATTTGGCTGGTTGAGTCCGAAAAAACGTTTTCCAATTGCCAGTTGGGTTTTGTCAAATTCAACACCGGTAATCTGCCTGGGTTTAACATAGCGGTTCAACAAATGAATCACCGAACCACCACCTACGCCCAGCAACAGTATATTTTGAATTTTATCATCGGGATAAA
Source organism: Gammaproteobacteria bacterium (assembly GCA_037388785.1). Classification (GTDB taxonomy): domain Bacteria; phylum Pseudomonadota; class Gammaproteobacteria; order Chromatiales; family Chromatiaceae; genus JABDQZ01. The sequence goes on along the minus strand of JARRJW010000096.1, from coordinate 5,657 downwards.
AAAATGCCGGGAGCATCAGTAAATCCCAGGCATTGGCGGTCACGGAGTGACTGGGGTTGTATGCGCTGTGTAAAACACCATCTTTGTATAATCGTCGGCTATTGCCTGCAGTTCGAACCTGGTAAAGCGCGCCGTTATGATTTTTTTGCCATAAGATAGCCATCTGATTATAAATGTCTTAACAGTTTTACAGGGTAATTTTGGTGTCAGAAAACAGAAAATGTTCAGCCTGTAATTTTATTCGACTACTGTTGGTAAGTCTGGCATTGGCAGCCGGTGTTACCTGGTTGGCCGGCAGGCTTGAAGTGGAAAATATAACTGCGATGCTATGTGGAGTGTTTGCAGCCCTGATACCCTGGTGGGTATCAGGCGTGAAAAAAAGAAAAGGCAGGATTAAACGCAGCCGGTAGGTTTTGGCAGACCACCATACTTTGCAATCTTTTTCATTGGGCCGGATTCAAACACTTCATAAAGTGCTTTTGCTTTACGGTCCATGCCTAGTTCTTTGGCAAACACACGAATGGCCGGAACCGTTTGAGTTTCTTCAAACATATCGCGAGCTTTCATAATATAGCCTTTGACTTCATCAGTAATTTCAAAGTCATCTTCTTTTGCCATGGCAAACATGATTTCTTCATTCCACTGGTTCATGTCTTTTAAAAAGCCGTCACCATCTCTTTCTGGAATCGTTACACTCATAAGTAATCTCCGTAATTAATAACCTAGTAATTTAGTATGTTATTAATGATAATAAAAAAACCGGTGATATTTACCCAGTATTTCGTGGGGTTAAATTGACCGGAAGGTATTAAAGGGCACTGATTTTGTTCATCTGATCGTTCAGGTGACTAAAGGCTTCCTGTGCTGAGGCCAACTTGGATTTTTCCTTGGCAACGACGGCTTCAGGTGCCTTGTCAACAAAATTGGGATTACCGAGTTTGCCTTCAAGCCGCTTGATCTCTGCTGAAATTTTGCCAATTTCCTTATTTAAACGATCCAGCTCTGCCTGCTTGTCGATCAAACCTGCCAGGGGAATGAGTATTTTCATATTTCCCACCAGGGCAGTAGCTGATTCCGGTGCATCTTCATCTTGATTCAACAAGGTCACAGATTCTGTTTTTGCCAGAAAATCAAGATAATGCCTGGTTAGTTCCAGGTTGGTCTTATCCTGTTCTGAGGCGTTTTCAAGCATAACAGGTAACGGCTTGCCGGGTGAAATATTCATTTCACCACGAATTTGACGAATACCCAGTATAAACTGCTTGAGCCACTGGATCTGGTTTTCAGCATCATCATTAATCAGGCCAGATTCACTGACAGGATAAGGCTGTAGCATGATGGTTTTTTCCTTAATGCCAGCCAGGGGTGCGACGCGTTGCCAGATTTCCTCGGTGATAAATGGCATGATGGGGTGAGTCATACGCAGTAATGCTTCCAGCACATCAATCAGTGTTTTACGTGTGCCCCGTTTAGCGGCTTCACTGGAACTTTCTGCATTAAGCACCGGTTTGGACAGTTCCAGGTACCAGTCACAGTATTCATTCCAGATAAATTCATAGATGGATTGCGCGGCGTGATCGAAACGGTAGCCATCCAGCGATTTTGTTACAGAGGCGACCGTATGCTGAAGGCGCGATAGTATCCATTTGTCTGCGATCGACAGTTCAATCTCATTGTTGCCTGAATGACCACAATCCTGCTCTTCGGTGTTCATCAGAACATAACGGGAGGCATTCCAGATTTTGTTACAGAAATTGCGGTAACCATCAACTCGGTTGGTATCCAGTTTGATGTCGCGCCCGGTTGCAGCCAGCGCAGCAAATGTAAATCGCAAGGCATCAGTGCCAATTGGAGGAATGCCGTCGGGGAAATTTTTACGGGTCAATTTTTCAATGCGAGCCGCCATTTTCGGCTGCATCATGTTTTGGGTACGTTTATCGACCAGGTCCTGCAGTGAAATACCGTCAATGACATCAATCGGGTCAAGCACATTTCCCTTGGATTTGGACATCTTGTGACCTTCGGCATCGCGCACCAGGCCATGAACATAGACTTCATGGAAGGGTACTTCTCCATCCATGAACTTCAGGCCCATCATGATCATGCGGGCAACCCAGAAAAAGATAATGTCAAAACCGGTGACCAGTACATTGGTTGGATAAAACCTTTTAAGGCGTTCGGTATCCTCTGGCCAGCCCAGAGTCGAAAAAGGCCATAATGCCGAACTGAACCAGGTGTCCAGTACATCTTCATCCTGACTTAGCTGGTAATCGTCAGGCAGCTTGTGTTTTTCACGCACTTCCTGTTCTGAACGGCCGACGTAGACGTTACCGGCTTCGTCATACCAGGCTGGAATACGATGCCCCCACCAGATCTGGCGGCTGATACACCAGTCCTGGATATTACGCATCCATTCGTAGTAAGTATTTTTCCAGTTATCCGGTACAAACTTGATACTGCCGTTTTCTACCGCCTCGATGGCAGGTTTGGCCAGCGGTTCAATTTTAACGTACCACTGGTTGGTCAAAAACGGTTCGATCACCGTACCCGAACGGTCACCGCGTGGCACCATCAGCTTATGATCAACAATTTTTTCCAGCAATCCCTGGGCTTCCAGGTCTGCGACAATCTTTTTACGTGCTTCAAAGCGGTCCAAGCCGATGTAGGCCGCAGGAATAAGTTGGCCTTCATCTTCTTCGTTGTTACGAATGTTGGCATCTTCGGTAAAGATGTTAATCAGGCCGCCATGAATCTGGCTGCTGATTGACAGCTCATCACGGTGTCGCTGCCAGACCTCATAGTCATTGAAATCATGCGCCGGGGTAATTTTTACACAGCCGGTTCCGAATTCCGGGTCGGCATGCTCATCAGCAACGATAGGAATTTTACGGCCGGTTAGAGGTAATTCCAGTAATTCACCAATCAGGTGTTTGTAACGTTCATCATCAGGGTTAACTGCCACGGCACAGTCGCCTAACATGGTTTCAGGACGGGTAGTTGAAACAACGAGATGGTCAGTACCATTGGAAAGGGGATAGCGCATGTGCCACATGTGACCATTTTCTTCTTCGGAAATAACTTCCAGATCAGAAACAGCGGTATGCAGATGGGTATCCCAGTTAACCAGGCGTTTGCCACGATATATCAGTCCTTCTTCGTAGAGACGCACAAACACTTCTTTGACAGCATCAGACAGTCCATCGTCCATGGTGAAGCGTTCGTGCTGCCAGTCCAGGGAAGAGCCCAGTCGGCGTAACTGGCGGGTAATATTGCCACCGGATTCATGGCGCCATTGCCAGATACGTTCAATAAAGGCATCCCGGCCAAGGTCATGGCGGCTTTTGCCTTCGGCTTCAAGCTGTCTTTCAACCACCATCTGGGTGGCAATGCCGGCGTGATCGGTGCCAGCCTGCCATAGCACAGGGCGGCCGCGCATGCGATTGAAACGGATCAGGGTATCCATGATGGTATTGTTAAAGCCATGACCCATGTGCAAGCTGCCGGTCACGTTTGGCGGTGGTATCATAATGCTGTAGGGTTGCTGCTCACTGCCCATGTCCGGGGCAAAGTAGTTGTTTTCTTCCCAGTTCTGGTACCAGCGTTGTTCTATTGCATGCGGGTCGTAGGTTTTTTCCATCGCTTACTGCAAGTTCCTGTGTGTTGAGGCTATTAAGGCTAAAAATTATAACCGTATTACGGTGACTCTGAAATCAGCATTTAAATTCGGCAGACAGCAGAAGCATTTTTTTGCAGACGCGGTGGATACTTCCCTGTTATCTTCCTGAAACATGTAGGGAATATGTGTAAAATAGCGCAATATTTTAGATGAAGGTTTAATTTCGCCGGTTTGAGGGATGCATTCGCGGCATCTTTCAAATTAGTTGAAATATACCTTCATGTTTACGTTAATAAAAAATTTCTTTATAAAAACGGACTTGGCCATCAAACCAACGATCATACCCAGAGACGAACACATCATCTCGCGCAGCAATATCTCAGATAATGCACTGACGGTATTACGACGCCTGAAAAAAGCCGGTTTCGAAGCCTACCTTGTCGGCGGCGGCGTACGCGATCTGCTACTTGGCAGAGAACCCAAGGACTTTGATGTGGCCACCGATGCCTCACCCGAACAGGTGAAACAGACGTTTAAGAATTGCCGGTTGATTGGAAGGCGGTTCAGGCTGGCACATATTCACTTCGGCAGGGATATCATCGAAGTGGCGACATTCCGCGGTAACCACTCTGATCAGAGTGATGATATATCCAAGCAGTCAGAGCAGGGTATGCTGCTTAGGGATAACGTTTTCGGCACCATTGAAGAAGATGCCATCCGGCGTGATTTCACCGTCAATGCACTGTTCTACAATATCCGTGATTTCAGCATCATTGATTATGTTGGCGGTGTAGAAGATATCCAGGCCGGCCATCTGCGTTTAATTGGAGATCCAGAAACCCGCTACCGTGAAGATCCCGTACGCATGCTCAGGGCGGCACGCTTTGCCGCCAAACTCGGTTTTACCATTGATGAAGAAACCGCAGAACCGATTTCCAGACTGGCCTGTCTGCTTGAAGATGTCCCCTCGGCACGTATGTTTGAAGAAGTGCTGAAACTGTTTCTGGGTGGCAGTGCGGTACATACCTTTGAAAAGTTAAGACAGTATGGCCTGTTTGCGCAGTTGTTTCCGCAAACTGAAAAAGCCCTGGAATTTGAAGATCATGATTTTCCGATTCAGTTTGTTTTAAAGGGCCTTATTAATACCGATAAGCGTATCCGAGAAAACAAACCGGTTACACCGGCATTTTTGTTCGCAGTATTATTATGGGAACCGGTCAGGACACTGTTTAACGAAAAACTCGAAACGCAAAAAGTTGCCCAGACAGCCATGTTTGATGCGGCCGACCAAATTCTGGCAGGACAGTTGCCGGTAATTTCCATTCCAAGACGTTTTACCGGTCAAATGAAAGAGATTTGGAACATGCAGCTTCGTCTGGAGAAAAGCCGAAGTAACAGCCGTGCCAGAAAACTGATTGAACACCCCCGTTTCCGTGCATCGTATGACTTTCTTTTGCTCCGGGCCGAATCGGGCGAGGTTGAACAGCAACAGGCTGACTGGTGGACAACCTTTCAGGAAAACCCTGAAATTGAATTACCAAAAAAATCCGGCAGGCGACGTTCACGAAACCGCAAACGTAAACCGGGTAACAAACCCCATGCGCCAGGACTCTGAAGTTAAACAGGTTTTCATAGGTCTGGGCAGCAACCTGGACAACCCTGCAAGCCAACTTCAAAAAGCCATTCAAACACTTGAAACGACAGAAAAGCTGAGCTTGGTCAAAGCCTCATCACTCTATAAAACCGCGCCGGTTGGACCACCAGGACAACCAGACTATATTAATGCTGTGGTTGAAATCCATACGTCAATGCAGCCCCTGGAACTGTTATCCAGGTTGCAGTCAATTGAAAACCTGCAGGGTAGAGTGCGACAACAGCACTGGGGAGCACGTACCCTGGATTTGGATATTCTGCTGTATCAGGGCCAGCAGATCAGAGAGCCTGACCTGGTAGTGCCGCATCCACGCATAGCGGAGAGAAATTTTGTCTTGATTCCGCTTCTCGAAATCACCGAAGATAGTCTTGAGATTCCGGGCATGGG
>JARRJW010000095.1:0-6269 GCA_037388785.1 Gammaproteobacteria bacterium | reverse complement strand
GCAACTATTTCAGCATCAAGACGATGAAGTTCCTTGCCAATTTTACCCAGCAGTTTTTCCTGTTTGGCTAATTCTGATTGCAGATTGTTGTAGTAATCCTGATCCTGCTCAAGGGACTGGGAAAGTTCGCGTATCTCGCCGCGAATGCTTTCCAGTTTTTTATCTTCCTGTGCGGCTTGGCAAGTTGAAAAAACAATCAGAAGTATGATGACTAAATAAACAACTTTTTTCCTGGGCAGGCAGCGCACAGCAAGCATTGCTATTCGCTGGCTTCCCTGGCAGCAATCAAAGTACGGCCGGACATTACACCCGGAATCGTCAGGCCCATCAAGTCCAGAATCGTTGGGCTGATATCACACAGTGCGCCGTTTTCGAGCAAGGTAATATCACGCTCTCCGACATAGATCAGTGGAACAGGGTTTGTTGTATGTGCGGTATATGGTTGGTCAATATCAGGATCCAGCATCTGTTCACAGTTACCGTGATCGGCGGTCACCAGCATCTTGGCATTGTTTCGATGTACCGCCTTAAGCACGCGCCCGAGACACTCGTCTAAAGTTTCCACTGCTGATACAGCGGCATCAAAGATGCCTGTGTGGCCTACCATATCGCCATTGGCATAGTTACAGATGATGGTATCGTAATCACCGCTATCAATGGCATCAGTCAAATCATCTGTTAGCTGTCGGGCGCTCATTTCCGGCATAAGGTCATAGGTTGCAACCTGGGGTGACGGAATCATTATTCTGTCTTCGCCTTCAAAAGCTGTTTCAACACCACCATTATAGAAGAAGGTGACATGTGCATACTTTTCCGTTTCGGCAATTCGCAACTGTCTCAGGCCCAGGTTGGAAATATATTCACCAAAGACATTTTTTAACCTTTCCGGAGGAAAAGCCACCGGAATATCAAAGTCCCTGTTGTATTCGGTCAAACTTACGTAGCGTCCGAGTTTTGGTACGCGCTCCCGGCTAAAACCATCGAAGTCCAGTTCTATGAATGGGCGGGTGATCTGGCGGGCCCTGTCAGAACGAAAATTCATGTTAACTACCACATCGCCCTTGTTTATTTTTACCTGCTCGCCAATGCGCGTCGGCTTGATGAACTCATCGGTTTCGCCACGGTCATAGGCCATTTGAAGTGCTGTTAACGGGTCATCCGCTTCGTGATTGGCTGTACCGTCAATCATCAGGTCATAGGCGCACTGTACACGGTCCCAGCGATGGTCCCTATCCATGGCAAAATAACGACCGACGATCGATACTATGCGACCGCGACCCAGTTCAGAAAAAACTTGCTGAACTTTTTCCAATGATGCCTGAGCACTTTTTGGCGGCATATCCCTGCCATCAGTGAAAGCGTGCAGGTATACCTGCCTGGCACCCCGTTCAACCGCGAGTTTGATCATGGCATGGATATGATCCTCATGGCTGTGTACACCACCAGGAGATAGCAGACCGACAATATGCACTGCGCGGTTGTTTTCAACTGCCAGGTCAACGGCATCCGTCAGTGTCCGGTTTTCAAAGAACGAGCCGGTTCGAATTGAGCGGCTGACTCGGGTAATTTCCTGGTAAACCACTCGCCCGGCACCAAGATTGAGATGGCCAACTTCGGAATTCCCCATTTGCCCGGCCGGTAACCCTACTGATGAGCCGGAAGTGGCTATCTCGGTCGTTGGGTGTTCTTTCATAAGACGATCAAAAACCGGCTTTTTAGCCGAATATATGGCATTGTATTCTGTGCTGTCGCTGTTTCCCCAGCCGTCAAGAATAACCAGAACTACGGTTTTATTTTTGCCTGACATGAAATTTATCTACTACCTGCGGTGAGTGAATATTTCTGCCAAAAAACAGAAATATTTCAAGATACATCACTAACTTATTGAAATTATAGGTATTAAATCATGTGACGACTGATTAATCCAGCTTAAAATAGCGCTGAAATGACTCTTTGTATCAAGGTTTTTAAATGATTTATTGATTATTCTCATTTAATGATTAAGATTGCGTTCAAATCACTTAATAATCATTGTATTATTCACTAATTTACTACTAGAAATAAGGTTATGGGCAGTTATGAGTAACCCTGACGCGCCAATTTTAAATTCAGAATTTGATGCGGTTGAGCAATTATTATCCGGCGATGCCGATATTGAACGTGCATCACGTTCCCTCAAAGCAATGTCTCATCCATTGAGACTAAAAATACTCTGTACACTGAATGATCAGGAAGTCAGTGTTCAGGATATCGTTGAACAGGTAGGTACTTCACAAAGCAATATCTCGCAGCATCTGGCAATACTGCGTGATAAAGGTATTCTGCACTCTCGCAAAGATGCCAATCGTGTTTATTACAAAGTTGGGGATGCCAGAACACTCAAACTGATTTCAATGATGCGCGAAGTGTTCTGCATGAATGAATAACTCTTCTCCTAATCTAATAATTTTAAAAACACTATAAATCTATGTTTGACCAGATCCTGGAATTTTCAGCGAACCACACGCTACTGGTAACTGCTTTATTGATATCCGCCAGTTTGCTGATACTTAATCTGTTGAGTGGTAATAAAGGCAATATTACCCCGGTTATGGCTACCGAACTTATCAATCATGAAAACGCGGTTGTGGTTGATGTGCGTCCTGCCGCTGATTTTTCCCAGGGCCATATTATCAACTCGATAAATATTCCTGCGACAACGCTCTCTGGCCAAATTAACCAGCTCAACAAGTACAAGGACAGGCCGATTATTGTCAGTTGCCGGTCTGGCGCCCAGTCTTCCGCGGCCTGCAAGCAGCTTATTAAGGAAGGCTTTGAAAACGTTCACAACCTCAAAGGCGGCATTCTCAATTGGCAAAGTGAAAACCTGCCGGTAACCAAGAAAAAATAGGAATAAACATGTCTGACGACCAAGCAGCCGACACGTCTGCGAACAACCAGGAAACCCCGCAACAACCTCATCTCGAACTCTCCATTCAACGGATTTACATTAAGGACGTATCATTCGAGACACCCAATTCACCCGATATTTTCACCGGTGAATGGAAACCTAATATGGACCTTAACCTTGGCACCGAGTCAAAAAAACTGGGCGATAATGTTTATGAGGTAGTTTTGAAGGTAACGGTTACCGTAAAGTCAGAAGATAAAACCGCATTTCTGGCAGAGGTTCATCAGGCAGGTATCTTTACCATTAAAGGTCTGGCTGAAAACCAGATGGCGCCGGTTTTTGCAATAACCTGTGCCAACATCCTGTTTCCTTATGTTCGTGAAGCTGTCTCTGACCTGGTAAACAAGGGCAGTTTTCCACAACTGATTCTTTCTCCGATTAATTTTGAAGCGCTTTTTGCACAGCAGATTCAACAGCAAAAAGAAAAAGCCGCTCAACATTAACTTTTACACCCAGCATGAGCAAAATTGCCGTATTAGGTGCCGGATCCTGGGGAACTGCACTGGCAATTCAGCTGGCCAGAAGTCATCACGATGTTTATCTCTGGGGTCACCTGGATACTGAAGTTCAGCAAATTCAGAACCTCAGGGAAAACCGTCACTACCTGCCGGGAATACAACTACCAGACAATCTTCAGGCATTTTCCGATTTGGCTACCTGCGTTGCCGACGCTGAAGAGGTATTGGTCGTGGTACCAAGCCATGCCTTTGCCGCTGTTGTCGAACAGCTCAAGTCACTTATTGGCAATAACACAGCTTTAAGCTGGGCATCGAAAGGGCTTTCACCCGCCAACAATGCGTTACTCAGTGAAGTTTGCACGCAGACTCTTGGTTCAGAACATTCATTGGCTGTAGTTTCAGGTCCGACGTTTGCAATGGAAGTTGCTCGTGGCCTGCCCACTGCTATTGTTATTGCATCTGAGCAGGAAGCACATGCCGAACGCCTCGCCTCCTACCTGCAGCATGGAGCATTCCGTCCTTATACCAGTAATGATGTTATTGGTGTTCAAGTTGGTGGCGCGGCCAAAAATATCATGGCAATAGCAGCCGGTATTTCTGATGGTCTGGGTTACGGTGCCAATTCACGCGCAGCACTGATTTCACGTGGCCTGGCTGAAATCAGTCGGTTTGGACTTGCGCTTGGCGGTCAGCCTGAAACCTTCATGGGGTTGGCAGGGCTTGGTGACCTGGTGCTGACCTGTACCGATGACCAGTCACGAAACCGCAGGCTGGGTCTCGCTCTTGCTGACGGTAAAACTATAGAACAGGCCAAACAGGAAATCGGTCAGGAAGTTGAAGGCATTGGTACAGCCAAGGAGATTTATCTCAAGGCCCGTGAAATTGGCGTCGAAATGCCAATTACTGACCAGGCTTACAGGGTACTCTATGAAAACTTACCACCGGAAAAAGCCGTGCAGTCTTTACTTGCCCGACAGGTTAAGGCGGAAAACCAATAATTCTAGATGCTGTTTTCAAAACCTACATGGCGCCAGGCTTCATAGACAAAAACTGACACTGCATTAGACAAGTTCATACTGCGACTGTTTGGCAGCATCGGTAATCGTAAACAGTTTTCCAGCCCCTGCTGATTCAGTATTGAATCCGGCAGCCCACGCGTCTCAGGACCGAATAACAGATAGTCTCCCTGCTGGTAGGTCACATCTGAATAGCGACGTTTACCTTTGGTGGAGCAGGCATAAATATTGTCAGATGAAGTTTTGCTTATGAAGTCTTCCCAGTTATCATAAACGCTAACACTGGCCCATTCGTGGTAATCAAGCCCGGCTCGGCGCATGCGCTTATCATCCAGTTCGAATCCCAATGGTTTGATCAAGTGTAACTTGCAACCGGTGTTGGCACATAAACGTATGATATTGCCTGTATTGGGTGGAATCTCTGGCTGGTAAAGTACGATGTTAAACATTTTTAAATTCACTCTGTGGAATACTAAACCATGACAAACGAAGCAGATTTATTACAAACTGACTTTTGTGGCATGCCCTTTCAAACACCCCTGGTGTTGCTGTCTGGCTGTGTTGGTTTTGGTGAAGAGTACACACGCGTTAAGGGTTTTTCCAATAGAGATGTTGGTGCCGTTTGTTTAAAAGGCACCACACAAACCGCGCGTTCAGGTAATGCGCCACATCGTGTCTATGAGACACCGGCTGGAATGTTAAATGCCATTGGTTTGCAAAACCCTGGTGTTGATCATGTTGTTGATCGCATTCTGCCGGAACTGGATTTTACCGAAACACGTTTTATCGCCAATGTTTCAGGTTCCACCATTGAAGAATACATTTATGTCACCGAACGCTTCAATGATTCTGAAATAGATGCAATAGAGATCAATATATCCTGCCCTAATGTTAAGGAAGGTGGCGTTGCTTTTGGTAATGACCCGGATATGTCTGCCCGCGTTGTAGCGGCTTGCAGAAAAGTCACTGACAAACCGCTGATCACCAAGCTGTCTCCTAACCAGACTGATATTGCTCATAATGCCAGACTCTGTATTGATGCTGGCAGCGATGCCTTTGCGGTTATCAATACACTGATGGGCATGGCAATTGACATTGAAAAACGTCAACCGGTTATTGGTAACAACCAGGGAGGGCTATCCGGACCGGCGATAAAACCAATTGCGCTTTTAAAAGTCCATCAGGTCCATCAGGTGTGTCGTGAGCATAACATCCCTATTATTGGTCAAGGTGGTATTACAACCGCTGAGGATGCTATTGAATTTCTGATAGCAGGGGCATCTGCTATTGGAATTGGCACCTCATTATTTTACAACCCTCTGATTTGTAAAGAAATAAATGCACAGATTGCATCTTACCTGGTAGCCCATGGTTTTTCTCATATCAATGAATTAATTGGTTCGCTGACACTGAATCAACCGCCGCCATCGCAATGTCTTTGCGGATGACTCGATTCGTTGTAGAATATTAGAGTTTTGTTATTGGATAGCCTGAAGTACCAGATTCTGGTATATTCCGGTTTCGTTTTAGTGGTTTCCGGGTTGACCGGAATTTGACAAGTTCTTGGAGAACACGACATGAGCGATGTAGAAGCTTTGAAAAAAGAGAAAAATGACTTGATTGCTGAAATGCTGGAAATGCAAAAGCAATTTATCGATTTCGAACACGAAAACGGTATCTCAGGAAAAGATTACTACTATTCACAGGAAGGCCTTCTGGCTGATTACAGACAACAGTACATGGAAAAAGCCATGAAAGTTGTTGACCTGTCACACCAAATTGTAGGTTCTTCCCGTTTCTGAGAACTTTCTGTTTGACAGAATTTAAGAGCCCGCTTTTAGCGGG
>JARRJW010000094.1:0-6836 GCA_037388785.1 Gammaproteobacteria bacterium | reverse complement strand
GAATCAATATCGAAAATAATATTATCCAGGTTGAAATCACCATGGATGTAAACAGAAAAAGGCGGCGGATAGCACTGTTCCAGCTTTTCCGCCCTGGCCATTAAGGTTTTAACCGAATCAATTGTTTCACCACAGATTTTCATTGCACTGCTATCAAACTCTGGATGCACTTCGATAACCGCATCAAAGCGCTTGATAAGCTGCTCAACATGATTGGCTTTCACCACCTTTTTCTTACGGGTTTCTGTCCAGACTGCCTTTAGCGTCCGGGTAAGAAATTTCAGCGTGGTTAATAGTGTTTCACGGTCAGCCTGCAACAGGATCTGTTCAAAAGTTTGTCCGGGTAAATGTTCAATTAACAACGAGGCATGCTTGCCTTTTTTTGAATACGACAGAATCTGCGGTGCCAGACCGGGAAAAATCTCATGCCAGCTCTCCACGCTTTCGCGTTCTTCCTTCAACTTATCCTTGTTACCATCTTTAAAAACAGCGGCGTAACCACTGCCTTTTTTACCAGTGGAAATTGCCGAAATGCCGCTACCGGACTTGGTTTCGGCCAGCGGTTCAATTCCAGCATCAATCAGGCCGAGGTCTGTCAGGGCAGTTTTAAGTGACTGGAAACGGTCGAGATGCATTGGCTGACCCAGCCGGGCAGACATGATGGTTTCTGCAATATCCCTAAGCGCATCGCCCATATCCTCTATGCGCTGGGCAATAATCAGCGAAGTGACAACATTTTCCGGTCGCTTGAGTTTTTTCAAGCGCTTTAGCTTATCTTCAAACAGGCTGTTATAGGAACGATCCAAATCCCTTTCTATGTTGCCTATTTTCACGGCGAGCTTGGTATTATCTTCTTCTATAGATGTTTCAATCACCGACAGACCTTCCTGTACCTGCTCAAGCATGGCAACTACCGATGGATTTCCGAAAAAGTTTTTTCGGGTCAGCTTGTTGGCCAGATGAACACAGTCATGGCAGATATTGGTCAGGCTTTCCATGTCAGAGGCAATTTTCTCCGCTGCCCTGAGAGAGAAAATATCCGTTTCACGCTTTTTACCTGAGCGCAGTAAGTCAGTGCAGGCATCATGGATACGCATTTTCAGGTTATAAGTGTAACCATGGCGATCAAGAATGCGTTGACCAACACTCGATGAAGACGTTTCCAGCAGCACCGCCAGGTTTGCCACCTGGGAGCTGGTTTCAGCGATCAGAAAATAAAGATTATCTTTGACGTTTTTGGGTAACCGCATCGAAATGCTGAGCGCATGCCATTAAAGAATCTTTAAATTAAAACAATGATAAGAGGGAATTGCCAGGGATAAATCCCTGGCATGGGGAAACTAGATAAAAATTGACGGTGGTTTAGAGAGCCATCTCCAAGTCATCCTGAACGGCATCAACACCGGCCTGGGCACATTCTTCATCGGTAGCCCCGGATGGCGCGCCACTGACACCGATTGCACCGAAAGTTACACCCGCAGCCTGAATAACCAGTCCACCCTGGGACATCACCAGCCCTGGAACACGACCAATCGGCGTATTCGCGCGATCCTGTAAATCTTTGGTTGAAACGCCGAAATTGACTGCAGCTGAAGCTTTACCTTTACTGATAGGCAAGGTGATCTGCGGAGCCAGGGTGTCACGTAAGGCCACCTGGACAATGCCGTTTCGGTCAACAACAGTAACACCGGCCTGGATACCTTTTTTGCGACATTCATCAATGGTGGCCTTGGCAATCGTTGTAGCCGTATCCAGTGTCAGGCGGTGTACAGAAACACTGAGGTTATCTTCCGCCTGAGATTGCGTCGAAAATACCAGGCCAAAAACAAGGGGTAAAAGTAATTTTTTCATAATTGCTCCTCTGGAATTAAAAAAATATTTATTCCTAACTTAGTGGTTAAGTCACGCTAAGAGTTCAATTGGCAAAAACCTTTTTTAACAGGTCGGTTGTCCGTTCCATCGGATTTTCACGAATCTGCTTCTCCTGCTCGGCCAGCATGGTGAATATGCCATCCATCGTTTCATCAGTAATATATTTATCGATATCATAGTCGTCAGGGTTGAGCATATTCCCCATAAATCCCAAGTTATTGAAAAGATTCTTGTATTGACGGGTTACGCCGACTTTATCAGTCGACTGTTTAACCATTGGTGCAATTTTTTGCCTGAGACTGTCTCCACCAACTTTCTGCAAATACTGCGTTGCCGCATCATCCGGACCATTTAACAGCTTTTTCGCATCTTCAATAGTCAGTTCTCGTACACCCTTTTTCAGAATATCTTTGGTTAATGGCACAGCCTGTTCAGCAGCACGATTCATGGTGACAACAAATTCATCGGCATACTGGTCCTGGCCGAGCTTGCGTAACAGCCTTTCCAGTTGGGAAAGTTTTTCCGGCATCGGAATTTTGACCTTGGGATTACCTAAAAAGCCATCCGTCTGGCCGAGGCCGTCAACTGCATAGTCAACACCTTTTTCCAATGCCTGTTTCAGGCCGGAAGCAATTTCTTTCTGGCCCAGCATAGAACTACCCATGGTGGTTAATGCACCGTCAGTACTGCTGTTTTGTGCGCCACTGCTTACCGAATCCACCTGCTGCTTGAGAAAATCCTGCCAACCGGCATAAGCGATAACCGGCAAGCTTGCTAATAACATAACGCCTAAAATTTTTTTCATGTTCTAACCTTAAGTTTCAATTCGAATATTTGTTGTTGTACTGATGGGCTTAGTAACAGTAAACCGTTGCCGAGCCTACAGGGAAGTATTTACGGTGTCTTTTGTCAAAGATTACGGTTTGGTGTTCATAGAGACAGGCATAAAGACTCATTCTTAATTCAGACCCAGCTCTTCCCAAATATCATCAATACGTTCTTTCACGACAGGGTCCATGATAATGGGCCTGCCCCATTCACGCTGCGTTTCACCCGGCCATTTATTGGTTGCATCGAAACCGACTTTTCCACCAAGGCCAGAAACCGGCGATGCAAAATCAAGATAATCAATCGGCGTGTTTTCAACAATGGTGGTATCCCTCGCGGGATCCATGCGGGTCGTCATCGCCCAGATCACATCATTCCAGTCACGCACATTAACATCATCGTCGGTGACAATAACGAATTTGGTATACATAAACTGACGCAGAAAAGACCAGACACCAAACATGACACGCTTGGCATGCCCCGGGTACTGTTTTTTCATGCTGACAACGGCCATGCGATAGGAACAGCCTTCAGGTGGCAGGTAGAAGTCGGTAATCTCGGGAAACTGTTTCTGCAATATCGGGACAAATACTTCGTTTAGCGCCACGCCCAGAATGGCAGGCTCATCGGGCGGTCTTCCCGTATAGGTACTGTGGTAAATCGGGTTATGTCGATGCGTGATGCGCTCGATACTGAACACGGGAAAATTGTCGACTTCATTGTAGTACCCGGTATGGTCACCGAACGGGCCTTCCGGTGCCATGTCATCGGGATACAAATAACCTTCGAGCACATATTCAGCAGACGCAGGCACCAACAAATCATTGGTTTTGGATTTGACCACCTCGGTGCGCGAACCACGCAACAGGCCGGCAAAGGCAAACTCTGAAAGACTGTCAGGTACCGGTGTAACTGCCCCCAGGATAGTCGCCGGATCTGCTCCCAGTGCAACGGAAACGGGAAATGGTTCGCCAGGATACTTGGCCTGCCAGTCCCTGAAATCCAACGCACCGCCTCGATGTGCCAGCCAACGCATAATCACGCGGTTTTTGCCAATCACCTGCATCCGGTATATTCCCAGGTTCTGGCGCTTTTTTTCAGGGCCTTTGGTAATTACCAGTCCCCAGGTAATCAGCGGGCCGGCATCCTCAGGCCAACAGGTTTGCACTGGGATACGCCCGAGGTCAACCTCATCTTTTTCAATAATGACTTCCTGGCAGGCCGCACTGCGTCGTTCCTTCGGAGCCATATCCAGAACCTTTTTGAATATCGGCAGTTTCTGCCAGGCATCCTTCATGCCTTTGGGCGGATCTGGTTCCTTTAGCATCGCCAGCAGTTTGCCAACGTCGCGAAGCGCGTCAACACTATCTTCACCCATACCCATCGCAACGCGCCTGGGTGTGCCAAACAGGTTGGCGAGCACCGGTACATCATGGCCTTTAGGGTTTTCAAATAACAGAGCCGGACCACCTGATCGCAATACACGATCGGCAATCTCCGTCATCTCAAGATTTGGATCTACCTCGGTTTGAATACGTTTTAATTCACCCTGGTGTTCCAGCTGGTTAATAAAATCGCGCAGGTCTTTATATTCCATAAATCAAGTATCCCTATAAACGAAACGCACTGCCAAAACGCTGCTGAACTCTATGGCGCATGTAAAAATAACCCAAAGCGGTACCGGTAATAAGGCTGATTGCAACAAGGATCCAAAGCACAAAATCACCGAGGGGTTTGATCACTGAGGAAGTCTCAATTTCAGGAGATGCTTTCGCCGGTAAAGGTTGAGCAACTTCGTTTGTTACCGGTGCGACATTTGACAGACGAAGTATCTTGGCCACCTGGGAAATCTGCTGCGTTAACGCCTCGTTATCTTGCTCAAGCTTATCCATCTCCTGTTGCACACCGGCTTTAACATCCTCGAGCAGCTTTTCTTTTTCCCGCTCAAAAAGCGCCTTTTGTTCTTCGAGATTTTTGATATTTACCCGGGCAGCCTGCAGTTGCAGTTCAAGCTGACTGACCTGCCCTTCAGCTTTTGCCAGATTTTCCTGCAAGGCAGTCAAATCCGCAACCGCATCAGCTGAAGCACCCTTTTCCTGTAAAGCCTTGAGTTGATCCAGCTGTTTCTGCAGCATGGAAACCTTAGCCTGGGTATCAAGCAGCAGACTTTTGGCCGGCTTTTCATCAGTCAGGTAAGTAGCTTCAACCCAGCCTATAGTGCCATCGGAGGTGCGTACCTTGATAAAACCATCCTTACGCTCGATTACCTCCACCGGGGTGCCACTACTGAGCGCTTTCAATGGTTTTTCCGAGACTTTGTTCTCCTTGTATAAACCGGCGACCAGCTTATCGGTAATGTAGGCCGCATTCAGTGAACTTATCCAGCAAGTCAGAACAATAACCAACAGTTTTTTCATGCCGCAATTCCGGAATGCCGTAGCAGCGCATCGATTTCTGGTTCACGCCCACGAAATGCCACAAACAGGTCCATAGCATCTTCGGAACCACCTTTTTCAAGCACGTTTTCCAGAAAACGCTTGCCCGTTGTCTTATCCAGCACGCCATTTTCTTCAAACATGGAAAAGGCATCCGCAGACAGGACTTCGGCCCACTTATAGCTGTAGTAACCCGCAGCATAACCACCGGCAAAAATATGAGAAAAACCATGGGCAAAACGACTCCACTCGGGTGGCTGAATGACCGCCACCTGCTGACGAACCTCGTTCAGGATCGGGTAAATCCGGCCGCCCTGTGCCGGGTCATATTCGGCATGGATACGAAAATCAAACAGCGAAAACTCCAGTTGTCTGACCATTATCATCGCAGACTGAAAGTTCTTGGCTGCCAGCATACGCTCAAAAAGGTCATCAGGAATCGGCTCGCCGGTTTCGTAGTGCCCGGAAATCATCGACAGACTCTGTTTTTCCCAGCACCAGTTTTCCATAATTTGTGATGGCAATTCCACTGCATCCCAGGCAACGCCGTTAATACCTGACACTGCAGAATAATCAACACGGGTCAGCATGTGATGTAAACCATGGCCGAATTCATGAAACAGGGTTTCAACTTCGTCATGTGTCAGCAGAGCCGGTTTGCCATCGACTGGCGGAGTAAAATTGCAGGTCATGTAAGCAACCGGCAACTGTGTGCGCTGGCTGGTTTTCAGCCTCGAGGCGCAGTCATCCATCCAGGCGCCACCACGTTTCTTTGGCCGGGCATAAAGGTCGAAATAAAACTTGGCACGTACGCCCTGGTGATCACGTATCTCGTAGAAACGCACATCCGGGTGCCAGGTATCAATACCCTCTAACTGAACAAAGTTGACATCATATAGCTCGGAAATGATATCGAACATACCCTGGATAACCACCGCAAGGCCATCGATGACCTGTTGAAATCAGTCGATCAACCCGATTGGTTTAATATGATTGAACCGATTGAGGAAATGGATGACAGGCTGTCACGTGCCTGGTCGCCGGTATCCCACTGGGTTTTTTCAGCCTGGTCAGATGCTCTGGTATTGTATGCACGGTAAAGTTCTTCCCTCAGTCCAGCATTATCGGCATAAGTCATAACCGGGTAATACGAAGGGAAGTCTAGCGTCAGCACCCAGCCATCCAGTTCACGCTGCTCGGCATTCTGGCGCGCAAGACCCAGCGCAGATTCTGGCAAACCAGCCAGTTCAGCTGCATCATCAATGACTTTAAACCAGTCATTGGTGGCATCCAGCAGATTTTCTTCAAACTGACTGTGCAGTTTGGAAAGTGCCTGGCTGATTTCACCAAAGCGTTTTTTCTTTTCATCTGGCAGATCAATACCGGATAACCTGAAATCTTTCAGCGCGTTTTCCAGTACCTTTTTTTGCGCATCATCGAGATTATCCGATTTTTCATAAACTGCCTCGTAGGCTTTGAACAATTCAAGATTCTGACCCAGCTCCGTTGAGTATTCTGACAGTTTCGGCAAACAGGCGTTATAGGCTTCGCGCATTTCATCTGAATTTACTACCGAGTTCATGTGGGATACCGGCGACCAGGCACGTGACAGCCTGTCATCCATTTCCTCAATCGGTTCAATCATATTAAACCAATCGGGTTGATCGACTGATTTCAACAGGTCATCGATGGCCTTGCGGT
>JARRJW010000093.1:0-13168 GCA_037388785.1 Gammaproteobacteria bacterium | reverse complement strand
TTCTCATCGGTGGTAGTGCTGATGATCATGACAAGGTAACGCAATATGCTTCGAAGCATAACCGTGTGGCTTTTAGTTATGATTACAAAGATATAAAAAATAATTTTCTAATCAGTTTGTTTGTCAAAGAAAAGACATATATCTACTTAAATAAAAAAGCACTTGTTGATTATGATATTAAATTTTTGCCTTTGTTTTATAAAATTGTGAAGGTGCTTGAGTGAAGAGGTTTTCTTTAAGTGTCAAATTAACGATAATTTCTATACTTATTTCTGCATTAATACTTGTACTTCTCTATTTCGGTTTTACTCATATAGTAAAGCAGCACCTATTAAAAGTAGAAAAAGAAAAAGCCGAGATCATTGCAAATACCATTGAACCAATGATAGCAATGAACGCTTTTCTTGGACTTTCAGATGAAAATATTCAACTTGCCACGCAAACCAAGAAAAATTCGGATGTTGTCGGAGTGGCAATTACCATTGATAATAAGATGCTTGTCGATGATAAGCTGCAAAACCTTGATGGTTTGATTCTTACAGAAAAGCTTATATATGATCCATTGACTGCAGAACCGGTCGGAAAATTAGAGATTCAATATGTAACTGATGCCTATAAAGAGGCAGCTGAAGAAATTAACCAAAATGTCCTATACCAACTTGGTTATATTTCTATCGCTTTTTTGCTATTTGGTCTTCTTGTACGGTATTTTATGCGCCCGCTGGGACTGATAGCCGAAATAGTCTCCAATTACAAACCAGGTGAGGAGCTTGCTTTCTCAGGTGTTCGCATGGAGCCTGAAATATCTGCCATATCTAACGCATTTAAACGAATGCTCAAAACGCTTGATGAGCATAATTTATTGCTGGAAAGATACAAGCTATCGATTGACGAAAGTTCTATTGTAAGCAGGATAAATCCAAGTGGACAGATTACCTATGTAAATGATGAATTTTGCAAAGTATCAGGGTACGACAGAAAAGAACTTATTAACTCTTCCAGCAAATTTTATCAGGATATTTGGAACGATCTGTATAACAAAAAAATTTGGAAGGGTACTGTAAAAAATGAAACTAAAAATGGTGAGCCCTATTATGTAAAGTCGACAATCGTCCCGATTTTAGATGAGTCTGGTGATATTCTAGAATTCGTTACCATTCAGCATGATGTAACCCAAATTATAAAGCAAAAAGAACAAATATCTCGCCAGATAACGGACCCTGTAACAGGCTTGAAAAATAGAGTGAAACTTATTGAAGATCTGCAGTCTGTTGATAAATGTTGTTTGGCAATTTTATCAGTTGATAACTATAACGTGATAAAGGACTACTATGGGTATGAAACTGGAATTGATATTATTGTAAAGCTTTCAAACAAAATTAAATCATTGATTCACAACGATGATTTGAATTTATATAAATTAGCATCAAATGAATTTGCTATTTTATCTGCAAATAATGATTTAGATTCTTTTTCTCTACAATGTCGAGAACTTATCGAGATAATTGAAGATTCTAATATTAATCTCAGTGGGGAAAATTTTGACATTCATATGTCAGCTGGTATATCGAATACACTAGAAAATTTAACGCTTTACGCATCCTTTGCAAGAAGATAGAGTGGTTGTATTTGCACAAGCCATAGTTAATTCAGATGATATGCAGGTTAACAAGTATGAATGTCTGGTTAGGCTGGTCGATGAAAATGGGAAAATAGTTAGCCCTTTTTACTTTCTAGATGTTGCCAAGAAAACCAAGCTTTATCACAAAATAACAAAAGTAGTCGTTACAAAAACACTTGAAGCGTTGCAAAAAATAAATGATGTAGAGTTTTCTATTAATTTATCACCGGATGACTTGATGCATAATGAAACGATGGATTTTATTTCAAAAGCTATCAGTCAAAGTAATTGTGCAAAGCGTGTTGTTCTAGAAATTGTCGAGTCTGAAGAGATAGAAGAGCTTAATGCAGTTTCCGATAGTATTAATCAATTAAAAGGGCTGGGTTGTAAGGTAGCAATTGATGATTTTGGAACAGGATATTCAAATTTCTCTTATTTAATGCAAATTAATGCGGATTTCATCAAGGTTGATGGATCGTTAATTAAAGATATTGATCAAAATGAAAACTCTCGGGTTATTGCACAGACGATTTTGCAGTTTGCCAATCAGTTAGAATTAAAAACTGTTGCTGAATTTGTTCATAATGAAAAAGTGATGGATGAGGTTAAGAGAATGGGGTTTGATTATTTGCAGGGCTTTCATCTGGATGAGCCAAAATCTCTAAATGAGATTATTGGCGGATAACATGCTATTTCTGCTTTAAACTTGGTTTGATAATGCCTGATATTATATTGGCATTATGGGTTTTTATTCATTGAATAAATTAGCCTGGTTTCTTCCTCTTTCTTTTGAAAGATAAAGTGCTTTATCCGCTATTTTGGTAAGAACCTCATAAGTTTCGTTATCTTTAACCTGGTTTGATTCTGATATTCCAATACTTAATGTTAAATGATTGCCTATTTCTGACTTTTCGTGTGGTATTTTTTCATTGTTAACCTTGGTAATTAAATCCATGGCGATTTTTTCTGCTTCTTTTCTGTCGGTAAATGGTAGGATTATTGCGAACTCTTCTCCGCCATACCTGGCGGCAAGGTCTGTTTCACGACGTGCAAAACCTTTGATAATATTTGCCACTTGTTGCAAGCATTTATCGCCTTCTTGGTGGCCGTAAAAGTCGTTATACTTTTTAAAATAATCGATATCGATTAAAAGCAATGAGAGAGGATTTTTGTTACGTTTGCAATGCGTCCATTCTAATCTGAGTTTCTCATCAAAATGTCTTCTGTTGGCAATTCCGGTTAATGCATCGATCAAAGAATAAGAATGTAATTGTTTTTCAATAAGTGTTGTTCTGAAAATAACCCATATTAAAACACCCACTGAAGCCAAAAAGGCAAGAATGATAAAAATATTCCTATAATATTCATTTTTTTCATATCTGATTAAGGCCGTTTCTCTTGATTTAGATATTTCATTTTGAATGTTTTTTATCATAAGGATGAATCTATCGATGACAGTTTCCTGAAGAGGCACAATCTCATATATGATAATGTTCCGGGCTTTCGTGGTTCCTTCTAAAGTATCTTCAAAAGCAAAGCCTTTAAGTAGATTGAGTTTCTGAATAACCTGAGGATAGTCTTTTCGCTGTTTTTCTAAAATATCAAGTTCAGTTTGATTCAGTTCATATGTTACTAACTCATCATTCTTTTGAACGAATTTTGTTGCTAGTGCACTTATATCCTGGGCAATTTCATCTTTCTCAAAGATGTCTTCAGTGGCGAGCATTTTATGAGCGAGGCGAACACGGGTTCTGGCAATTTCCATTAAATCAACAATTGTTTGAATTTTTTTAGTAGATGAATCAGATGTGTCAATAGTATTAATCTGATTTTCTAATAGTGATGAATCTAAATAAAGTACGCTGGTCATAAAAATGACAAGCAGTAGATACCCTAATATTAAAATTTTTATTGAGTTTGACTTATTAGAGGGTTTCATTTTTTAGGGAAATAAGTCATCAATAATTAAATTAGTTCATCGGCACAAAGTAAACTTTGGTAAGGCCCTGATATCGTAGACACCGGATAGCGTGACAATAACGCAAACGAAAGGTGTTGAAATGAGTGTAATCGATACAACCAGGAATTCAAGATCGAAGCGGTCAGGCAGCTCACAGACAGGAGTTATTCGGTACCGGATGTAACGAACCGCTTATGGTTATCGCAACATCAACACGGGTCTGAAAAAACTGGATGAGACATGTGGCAAGAATCGGGGTCAGCACATCTTGCCTGCATCAGGCATTCGTTCTCAGTGTGGTTATAAGAATCATCCGGGGGTCAAAGGCAGTGATGAACTTATGATGGTGTAACTTTTTGAAATATATAAATTTTTCTGCCGCCCGGTTGTGTTATGGCTGCAGTGCACTGAAAAGGCACAGGTATTTGGGTATTAATTTTTAAACGGGCTGACAAGCTGTGTTGATAAGTGGTCGCTTTTAAACTCTCAGCAGGCGTAATATCAGGATCCTGATTAGCATAATTAACACCAAAATAAAAAAATAGGGTTAAGAATCATTATTTTGTGTCGTTAACAATACGACAATAATCAGAAGCAGGGTGAGGCAATGCAATTATTTTTAAACATGAAATTAGCTTGGCGCATTGGTTTAGGGTTTGCCGCAGCAATCTTAGTGACCGTCATTCTTGGAAGTACAGTTGTATTACAACAAATGCAGGATATGATCCGTGAGGCTGAGCGTAAAGAGTTATCTCGCTTACTCGATAGCGCCAGGAGTGAACTTAAAGCGCAGGCCAGAATGGCTGAAACACTGTCTGCCCTTGTTGCAAATATTCCTCAAGCACAACAGTATTTTTCAGACAATAATCGCCAGGCACTTGCGGATATGTTTGTTCCGGCTTTTAAGAAGCTGAAAGCTGATTACCTGTTTAAACAATTTCAGTTCCATGAGCCTAATGCGCACTCATATTTAAGAATTCATAAACCTGAAAAATTTGGCGATGACCTTTCTTCCTTCAGAAAAACGGTTGTTGCGACCAACCAGGAGCGCAAACCAATTCAAGGTATCGAAAAAGGAGTTGCGGGCTTTGGAATACGAGGTGTGTACCCGGTTAGTAGCCCTGCAGGGGAGGCTATCGGATCGGTGGAGTTTGGGCTTGCATTAAATGACCGTTTCTTTAATCAGTTCAAAGAGAACTTCAGTGTCGATGCAGCCTTGTATATCAGTAAAGACGGCGGCATGCAGCATTTTGCTGGTACCTTCAAAGATTCGATTGTTGATACTGATTTCTTAAAAAATGCGTTAAATTCTGAGCAAGCCACAGATGGATATCTAAACGATGTTCCCGTCGCAATTTATGCGGATGCTGTATTGGACTTTTCAGGTAAAGCGATAGGTGCAATGGTGTTGGCATTGGACCGTACATATTACGTTGATCAGATCGCTGCAGCGAAGATGCAAGTCCTGGTTATTGCGCTGGTTGCTCTGGTTGTTGGTGCAATCATAGCCTGGGTAGTTGCTCAAGCTATCACTCGCCCCCTGTGTAGAGTCGTCGATGCTATGAATGACGTTGCTCAGGGTGAAGGTGACCTGACAATGAGAATCGAAAGTCAGGGTAATAACGAAATAGGTAACTTGGTGAATGGTTTTAACCAGTTTATTGAAAAAATGCAGCTATTAATTGCTGATGTGAAAAACAGTATTGAGAATTTGAATCAATCAGCAGAAGAAGTCGGCAATATTGCCAGTCAAACTACACAAGGCGTTCAGGAACAGCAAACTGATGTAACCCAGGTCGCTAGTGCTATCAATGAAATGTCAGTAAGTATTCAGGAAGTTGCAAGCAGTACCAGTGATGCTGCTGAAGTTTCGGGACAAGCAGAGGCCCAGAGTAAAAAAGGAAATGCTGTTGTCGATGAAACTGTTACTGCAATCCAAAAATTATCAGAATCTATGCAACAGACAACTTCAGTTATTCATGAATTAACTAAGGACAGTGATGAAATCGGCACCGTACTGGATGTTATACGCGGTATAGCTGAACAGACCAACCTGCTGGCGTTAAATGCAGCTATTGAAGCCGCTAGGGCTGGTGAGCAAGGGCGAGGATTTGCGGTTGTTGCTGACGAGGTTAGGACTCTTGCGCAACGTACCCAGGAATCGACTACTGAAATTCAAAACGTAATTGAGCGACTTCAGGCTGGCGTTAAGTCAACTGTCGAAACCATGGAGTCATCTCAGGAAAGTGTTACGGCGGGTGTCGAGTATGCTAAAGAGGCCGGTGATGTATTGTCTGAGCTTAATGTTGCAATTAGTCGACTAGGTGATATGAATACCAGAATTTCTGCTGCTGCCGGTGAGCAAAGTGGTGTTTCAGAAATGATTAATGAAAATATTCACAGAATTAGTCATGTCGCTGAACAAACTGCTGAAATTTCAAACAAAAACCTTACTGCCAGCAATGACCTAAAAAATATCTCAGGACATTTACAAGAGCTTGTTGGGAAATTCAATGTTTAAAAATTCGATAGGTAATTTGTTAAAAATTAAGGCTTCAATTCGGAGAGGTATAATAAGCGTCAGATAAATCTTCTCTTTGAAATCTGTTAAAGGCGATTCATAATAGATGCTAATGGATATTTTGAATTCTGCTAAAAACGCTTTCAGGCTGCACCAGGAATCATTGAAACATTTTGCAGCTGCAACGCCTTGGTGGGTCCTGATTCTGCCGTTGCTGTTTGGCATTCTTTTATATTACCTGGATCAAACCTTTGTATCTGCTTATCTTGATAAAGACAGTGCAGAATTTGCTGCGCCCTTGGTGCTGGGCATGGCATTTTTAATATCCTTGCTGGAACTGAAAAAGCCTTCGCATACCTATTATTACTGGCAGGCTTTTTTTGCTTTCATTCTGTTTATGCGTGAACTGCATTTCTATGGTACCAACAACGGTTTTTATATTGGCTTTTTATTAATGGCCTGGTGGGCTTCCCGTTATCGCCAGCGGTTGGAGCATTATATTAGTCAGCGTTTAATCATGGGGTTTCTGGTTTCGATCATATGGGTTTACCTGGTCAGTAAAACCTTTGACCGGCATTTATGGGATAACTTTTTGCCCCAGGGGGTGAGCAGTGACCTGTTCGAAGAAAACCTTGAGTTGATAGGACATTTATTATTTGTTTTTCTTATCTTTCTTGCCAGTATTTTCTTTTTTGACCTTTTCCTTTTTGACCTTTTCCTTTTTTACTTTTCCTTGAAGGGGGGTAGTACCTAATAAATCGGCGGCAGCTTTTATTGTATTGGCAGATCGGATTTCGCCAAACCCTGGTACAAGCGATAAATTTTCCACCGAGGTTGCGGCAATGCTTTCAGCAGATTTAAAGCCATGATTGGCCAGAAGGTCAGCGGTAGAGGCGCCGATACCGGGAATTGCAGTGATAGGTGTAGACATGAATAAGATTCCAAAGATTATCAGTAACTTTTAAAAGTATAGAACAGGTATTGAAAAAGTGTGTTCAGTTTTGTTTCTTGGGGCGTGGCAAACCAAATCGCTGACGACGCTCCCAGAGGGCTTTTCGGCTGATGCCAAGTTTTTTGGCAAGTTCAGTTTCTGTCATTTTATTTTGATGTTCAAGAACAAAACAACGAAAATATTCTTCCAGAGAAAGGTTGTCATTCATAGCTCCCTTGCTCATGGCATTTTGAACCGGGCGGTCAATGGCCAATAGCTCCGGTGTTATATCATTACCTTCAGCAAGGATCGCAGCACGTTCAATGGCGTTACCTAGTTCACGCACATTGCCTGGCCAGTTATAGCGTCTAATCGCTTCAAGTGAGCTGCGAGTCAGTTGTAAATCCGGTTTATCGATTTGTTGCTTGAACCGATCCAGCCAGTATAACGATAGTTCAGTGACATCATCTTCCCGGTCCCTCAAGGGTGGCAATGTGATTTCCATAACCCGGATTCTGAAATAAAGATCATTTCTGAATGTGCCTTCTTCAGCCAGTTGGCGAATATTGCGATGGGTTGCTGCAAGTATTCTTACATCATTATTGTTTTGGCTGTCACCCTGCAAAAGATGTAACAGCTTCGCCTGTGCTTGCAATGGTAATTCGCCTACTTCATCAAGAAAAAGTGTACCAAGACTGGCCTGACTGATCAGGCCGTTATTGTTCTGGGTTGATGTGCCAAATAAGGTATCTTCGATGGTATTCTGCGGAATGGCTGCGCAGTTGAAAATAATAAAAGGATGATGTTTGCGTTTACTCTGTGCGTGAATTTGCCTGGCCAGCAGCTCCTTACCGGTGCCTGATTCTCCGAGGATTAACACGGTAGCATCAGTCGGTGCAATTTTGGCGACCTGTGAGCGGATTTCCTTGATGCTCGAGGAACTGCCAATCATGGACTTTTCTACAGCATTGGTTTCAGAAGTGGACCGAGCAGACTCAGGCAGTATATGTTTTTCAATAAGCCTTAACAGTTCGCCATGATCGAAAGGCTTTTCGATGTAGTCGCGGGCCCCCATTTGCATGGCTTTGACGGCTGACTGCACACTGGAGTAAGCGGTCATGATAATGACAGGAATGTCTCCGCTGTAATTCAATAGTTCAGTACCGCTTTTTCCGGGTAGACGAACATCTGTCAGTATCAGGTTGAAATGGCTTAAGTTATTATTTTCCAGTGCTTCTTCTAGAGAGCCGGCTTCGCTGACTTCAAAGTTTTTACGTTTTAAGAACTTGCTTAAAGCTGAACGGATGACTGCTTCATCTTCAATAATCAAAATGGATTTCATTGTCATTGTGTTTTATTGATTAGTGCTGGGTAGTCTGACGATGACGCTCGTCCCGGCACTGGTTTCGGATTTTATTTCTATATCGCCATTATGATCCCGCACGGTTTTGTATGCCAGTGCCAATCCCAGTCCTGTTCCCTGGCCAGTAGGCTTGGAAGTGACAAAGGGTTCAAACAGCTTGTCTTTAATGTCTTCTGGTATGCCACTGCCTTCATCACAAATCATAATGCGTATTTCGTTGCCATCTTTTTTGCCTTTGATGGTTATTGTTCCTCCCAGGTCAGATGCATCAATCGCATTGGTTAACAAGTTAACAAAAACCTGGGAAAGCCGTTGCCTGTCGCCTTTAATTGAAAAGTCTTTGTTGCATTCAACCTTAAACTGAATTTGCTTGTTTTTATGACTGAGTCGTACCAGGTTGAGAGCATCATCAATGATTTCACATAATGGTGTTTTGACATCATAGCTTTGATCTTCACTGTTTCTGCTGAAGTTCATCAGGGAACGAATAATCGTATTTATACGGTTAGTTTGTTCCAGTATGCTTTTAGAAGAGGCGGCAATTTCACCGGGATCAGTTTCTTCTTCGAGGTTCTGTGCCAGCGAGGCTATACCTGTGACGGGGTTGCCGATTTCATGGGCAACACCGGCTGCCAAGCGGCCAATCGAAGCCAGCCGGTCACTGTGAGCCAGCTCTGATTCCAGGTTTTCCAGGTCTGTCAGATCTTCAAATAATATGACCGTGCCTGGCAGGTTTTCCTGTATATGCCCGGTCAAGAAATTGGGTTCCAGTATGGTTGCCTTATGAAGGTTAAACCAGCGGGTTTCATCACCTGTCTTAACTTCAAGATGGTACTGGTGGGTATCGGCAGATTTTAAAAATATAATTAGTACCTGGCGCCAGGGATCTGGCAACTGATCAATTTTCTTACCTACAGCATGACTGCTTTTAACCTCGCTCATCGCTTCCATGGCCATATTCCAGATATTGATTTGCTGGTTATGGCTGATCACGCAGACGCCCAAGGGTAAATCCAGCAGGATATTACGATGATATCGATGCAGGTTTTTAAGTTCGGAGCTTAGTCCATCAAGTAAAATCTGCGAGTTCTCCAGCCGCTGTTCCACATATTTTATAGAATCGGCCAAAGCGGTTTTTGCGTTTGGGTCAAGTTGCAAGTGGCTATTGATGATGGCGTGTGAAAGCTGGGGGCCAATCAGTCCGGAGAGGTTTTTTTCAATACGTTCCCTGAGCCTGCGCAGCTCAGAGGGACTTTTTTCATAAGGCGACATTTTCAGGTCATTCAGCGCTTGCTGTACCTCATGTTTGGCAGATGATTCGCCCAAAATATTTGACAGTATGCTTTCAAATTCAAACGCTGACTTTGCGCTGACAATACCGGCCAGTGGTAGCAGGCTTTCAGCACAGCAAGAACGTGCGGCTTCCATTTCACCTTGTGACTGACGTGAGTAAATACTTACTAATATAAACAGCCCCGTGTTCAGACTTAACGATACCAGTGTTGCAAATGTCCATTTGTCCATGCCGCTATCGGAGATAATACGGCTAATAGCGAAATCCGTTTCTATAATGCCCGAACTGTACAACAGCGGGATCAACAAAGTGACCAACCAGACTGACATACCTGCAAAAAGTCCGGCGATAAAGCCTGGTCTTGTCGCCTGTTTCCAGTACAAAACGCCGGCAATGCCGGGTAGAAACTGTGCTACGGCGACGAACGACAACAAGCCCTGTTGAGCCAGGCCCTGGCGTTGCTGAAACAGCGAGTAGAAGGCATAGCCTGCCAGAATAACCAGGACAATCAGGGTACGTTTCCCCCAGATAATCCAGGTGTGTAGGTTTTGATCAGAACGCGGAAATTTAACTGGCAGAATTAAATGGTTCAGGCACATGTTGGCCAGCGCGATACTGCTGATAATTACCATGGCACTGGCAGCTGATATGCCACCAAGAAATGCCAATAGCGGTAGCCAGGAAAGGTCACTATTCACGGTAATACCCAGTACATAGGTATCCGGGTTACTTTCCAGCTGAATAAAGTTACCTGCCCACAGAATGACCGGAATAAACAGGTTCAACGCCAGTAAAAACAGCGGAAACAGCCAGGTTGCGGTATCCAACGATTTTTCATTGAGGTTTTCTGTAAACAGCATGTGAAACTGACGTGGTAACAGAAAGGCTGCGCTAAATGATAATAGGATCAAGGTAAACCAGCTTTGGTGCTGCGTAGACTCAAAAAGTGCAGTAACTGCGTCAGGGTTAATTTTGAGCCAGTCAGTCAGGTGATCGGGGCCATCAAAGATGAAGTAAATGGCATAAATGCCTATGAGCAGTAATGCGATCAATTTAACGAGAGATTCAAAGGCGACAGCAGCAACCAGGCCACGGTGTTTTTCTCTCGGGGAGGCATGCCGCGCGCCAAATAAAATGGCAAACAGCATCAGGGTTAAACAAAAGCCGAGTGCCAGGATGTCGGGTGTCGTTTGCTGTGTCAGAATTTGCAGTGATTCGGTAACGGCCCGTATTTGCAGGGCGATATAGGGTAGTGAACCGACCAGCATGAAAAGCGTGACCATGATGCCCGCCAGTTGGCTGCGATAACGAAAGGAAAACAAATCGGCCAGAGATGCCAGCTGGTGCTCACGGGTCAGTTTCAACAGGGGTTTAAGCAGAACGGGGCTTAAAATAAAAGCCAAAGTTACGCCCAAATAAATAGTCAGGAAAAGATAGCCGTTACTGTCGGCAAAGCCAACACTGCCATAATAGGTCCAGGAGGATGCATAGACACCCAGAGACAGGCTGTAAGTGACCGGATGGTCAATCCAGGTTGTCGGGATAACCTTGCGATCAGCGAAATAGGCGATCAGAAACAGGATGCCCAGGTAACCAACGCTGGTGCCAAATAGAACCCCTAAATCATAGGTCATCGTGCTTTGTTGGTCGGTTTACATAAGCCGTTAAAAGAATAATGATCAGCCAGAACAAAAACGGTGTAAACCA
Source organism: Gammaproteobacteria bacterium (assembly GCA_037388785.1). Taxonomy (GTDB): domain Bacteria; phylum Pseudomonadota; class Gammaproteobacteria; order Chromatiales; family Chromatiaceae; genus JABDQZ01. The sequence continues at coordinate 1,771 of JARRJW010000093.1, read as the reverse complement.
AGGTAGTTGTGCACTGCTCCACCACTGCATTAATGGTGATGCAAATACCAGCAGCAGCAAAAAAGCTAAACCCAGTGATTTTTCAATCGTTTTTGAAGGTTGTTTTTCAGACATATGAAGAAGCTAAAATCAGCCGTTGGTTATGTTCAGGTTAACATTGAAGGCCTTGAATGGCCGCTCTGATTCAAAGGATTTTTGCAACCAGCCGACAAAATGGCACTAACCAGGCCACGCATAACCGTTTGATTATCTGCCGCTAAAATGGAAACCATAAAACCTTTCCTTGGGAAAATTTGGTGTATTTCGCTATTTAGCGGCCAAAAGCCGGTAATCTTTACTGTTAATCGATTGCTCATGGCATTGACAAAAGTGAAATTAATCCGCAAAATTCGCCCTCGCTTTTTCTAAGCGAACGACAACAATTATGCGCCTGTAGCTCAGCTGGATAGAGTACTCGGCTACGAACCGAGCGGTCAGGAGTTCGAATCTCTTCAGGCGCGCCATATTACGAATCAAGCCCACCCCGTGTGGGCTTTGTTCGTTATGGCTTCCAAGAAACTCGAACGACAAGAGTTCGACAAAATGGTAGGGAAGCCATTTTGGACAGCCGCAGGCTGCCCGAAGGGTGAGCCCCATGGATGGGGCGAATCAATCTCTTCAGGCGCGCCATATTCTATATAAAACAAGGGCTTGCAGGTTTTTGTAGGCTCTTTTTTATTGCCTGATGAAAGGTTTATTTCAGAAGCGAACCAATGTGCTTTTTAATATTTCCAATTAAATCAATAATATAAAAGTTCCATGTGTTTCACTGGCTAAGTCGGTGTCTAACCGAGTGGTCAGGGAAATAAGTAATTTGTGTAAAGAATAGAAAGGTAAGCGGACATTCAGAAATATGTCGGACTTCCGCTATCGACAGGGAGCAGTCATAAGCTCTTTTCAGAAAAAACTCCCAATTTCCCAACAACCGTCGGGCAATACAACTTGATATAAGTTTCTATATAGTAGTAATAGCAGTTGCTGGAGAATGTCTATTCGTAGCATGTTCAGCCAAAATACTTGTCTTACATAGCCAGAAACAAGCTAGCCTCCTTTGCCAAATCTACTTCTGGGAGAAGTTCTTCGTGTGGAAAGCGAGCTAGTGCCGCAATACGCGAGATATGACTAGCAACGGCAATCTCGGAGACTGGAATCAACAAACCATCCCTATCACTACCTTCATCGATCTTCACACCCATGCGACTCACATGAATTTCTAAGTTACGACAATCTACATATTCCTTGGGATTTTGAAGAGTATTCTGAATGAACTTCATATAGTCTGTAAGCGTCTTTAAACCTGACCTTTTCGAGGCCTCGATTTTAAGTAAGTTTAATTCTTCCTGCATGTAGGCACGTTCTGTTTCGTCCTGAGAGGTGCGAATTCTACCACTGAGTATGCGTTGTCGCGTTTCTTGCTCAGTCAATGACTTTTTCGCTGTGATTATCTCACGATGAATATAGATAACTAGGCTTTTGAAAATGCAGCATTTTAATGCCTGCCTGGCTTCTTCCTCTGTTTGCCCTGGAGAAATGATCTGGTGATCGGAAAAACTAATATGTGTCTGCATGACATCATGGCGTATCTTATCGCCCTGCAGTTCCATTCCAAGCCGGCGAATCTCATTTTTTCGCATACACAGTAACCCCCAGCACTCTGGGGACATAGGCGAGGACTTGAAAAAATCACGTACTTCAGGACTACTGCTGAACACTTCGCTGATTTGATCGGGGC
>JARRJW010000092.1:0-6416 GCA_037388785.1 Gammaproteobacteria bacterium | reverse complement strand
TTTGTTCAAAGTTCTAAAACTAAAAATCAGCTGGTGGAACGGGTCTTGATCTTCCAATATCTAGAGAAATAGTTTTGCTTCATAATGGAAGAATTTGGGTAGAAAGCCCTGCAGAAGGTATGTCTGTTAGTTCAGAATTTATTATTCCTTTACCTCAAAAAAGATCAAAAAATAAATAACTTGTCAGCGTTATACACGTTGGCGAATCAAATAAATTAGCATCTCAGAAAAATCCCGCAGAAATCCGTTAGCTGAGGCTGTAAAATGGTCTCATCATGCTGATAAGCATTACCATATAGGTTCATTCCGTAAAGTGTAGATATTGGTTCAGAAACCCTTTTTTCTTATTAAAAAATCGATATAAGACATACCCAACCATGAAAGTTTTTTATGATTGAAAATTATCATGGCGATAATCAGATTATCCTTAAATACTTATATCAGAAGAAGCAATTCTTTAGACTGTTTTTTGTATCTATCGTGATACAGGGAGGTTGTTATGTTCCAAAAAGTATTCATCATATTTATTATGACCTTGGTGTTTGGTTTATCCACTCCTTCATGGTCCTATGATGTACAAGCTGCAAAAGCATATAGTGAATTATTTGCTGATGTTAAAGGCAAGGCTAGTGGTAAAAACTTACATTTGATTCCTGCGGATAAATTTCTCGAAAAAATTAAGAGCCAAAAGCCTTTGGTTGTCCTTGATGTAAGAACTCCAAAAGAATCAGAAGTATTTGGATTCAGACTTGCTGGAAGTTTAAACATTCCACTTAATGAACTATTTACTCCCAAATCTCTGGCCTCACTACCAAAAGACAAACCCATTATTGTTTTTTGTCAATCAGGCATCAGAAGTACAGCAGCCGGTACTGCGCTACGCCATATTGGCTTTAAGAATGTTTTTATTGTGAAAGGAGGTTTGAAAGCATTGATTACATATCTAGGTCCAAAAGAGGCTTATACACCTATGAAAACCACATCTAATAAATAACATCTATTTACTATAGCCTCCACTAAAAATGGAGGCTTTGTCTGCTATTCTACACAAACAGCCTGACTGAGCCGGAATTTCGACTGCCAGCTCTTCAATCAGCCATATTTGTATTCCCATTAATTACTGTGGAAAATGCAAAATGTTACAGCTCAATTCAACCTCATCAACCAAAACATCCTGGAACAAGGGTAAACTAGTCGGTCGAAATACACCTCTGAAGCAAAAAAGGTCGGGAAATCCGGGTTCACCTGCCAATGCAGCACAAAATCGATGTCATTCATCCGTTGAAAAAGGTTGATCCAGTAAAGCTTAAGTTTAAATCGATATTTATGGTTGGGTGGCTGGTCATGAGTGGTATCTGCAGAAGTATGCAGATATCCATTCTAAAAAGATCTGCGACTGCTATATTTAAAATGATATGAATAGTATTGATAATAACAAACAAAAACTTGCAAAACTTAAACTTGTCCGTCTGGGTATAGACACCTACCGTGAGAATGTTGCTTACCTTCACAGAGACTGTGATGTCTATAGAGCAGAAGGCTTTCAGGCATTATCGAAAATAACGATCTGTGCCAATGGCAAGCGCATCATTGCTGTACTGAATGTAGTTGATGATGCGCGAATAGTTAGCGTTGATCAACTAGGCTTATCTGAAGAGGCATTTGACCTTTTAGGCATTGAAGAAAGTGAATTTGTTACTGTGGATCACGCTCAGCCAGCGGCATCAATGGATGCGGTAAGGCGCAAAATCGAAGGACAACGCCTTACTTTAAATGATTTCCAGTCAATTATTGAAGACATTACCGAAAGCCGGTATTCAAAAATGGAAATCGCCGCGTTCCTTGTAGCCTCGGGACAAACTGATATGGACCGCGACGAAGTGCTGTATCTCACACAGGCCATGCTTGCCAAAGGAGAGCGCCTTAACTGGGAAGAACCACTGGTCGTTGATAAGCACTGTATTGGAGGCATTCCGGGAAATCGTACCTCAATGCTGGTTGTACCGATAGTTGCCGCTCATGGCATGCTGATACCAAAAACATCCAGTCGTGCCATCACGTCTCCAGCGGGTACCGCCGATACCATGGAAACACTGGCAAATGTCGAAATCAACGTATCCCAAATGCACAATATTGTTAGGAAGCATAGAGGCTGCATGATCTGGGGGGGTACGGCTCGGCTTGCACCGGCTGATGACATAATGATTTCAGTGGAACGTCCTCTGGGTATTGATTCACAAGGACAAATGGTCGCTTCGATTTTATCCAAAAAACTCGCAGCAGGCTCAACGCACCTGCTGATTGACATACCAGCAGGACCAACAGCAAAAATCCGTCACATGCGACAAGCTCAACGTCTGCGAAAATTGTTTGAATATGTTGGTGACCGACTGAATATCCAGCTTGATGTGGTCATTACCGATGGACGCCAACCTGTTGGAAACGGCATTGGGCCAGCACTGGAAGCACGCGATGTTATGCAAGTACTTCAAAATGATCCGCAAGCTCCTAATGATCTACGTCAAAAAGCTTTACGACTTGCTGGTCGCGTGCTGGAATTTGATCCCGATGTACGTGGTGGTAAAGGTTTCGCCATAGCTAGAGATATTCTTGATTCAGGGAGAGCGTTACAGAAGATGGAAAATATTATCTCCGCACAAGGCATTGTTAAATCCAAACCAGATCTTGGCCGACTTACACATGACATCGTGTCTTCCAGAGATGGAGTCGTTATCAGTATTGATAACTACCAGATGGCTCGCATTGCCCGGTTTGCCGGAGCGCCGATGGAGAAAGGCGCAGGTGTTGATCTGTTCAAAAAACTCGGTGACCATGTGCAAAAGGGGGAGGCACTTTATCGTCTTTATGCAGAATTCCCCTCCGATTTTAAATTCGCTCAAAAACTCTGTGAGCTGAATAGCGGCTACACTATTGGTACCCAAGCCGATATTCCACAGGCTTTCGTTGATTCCTGATGATACTTGGATTCAGTGAATATGACATGCAGGGAAAGCGCCTTGCCAAATCGCTTGGGCTACCTTACGAGGCAGTCAGGATTCACTACTTTCCAGATGGTGAAAGCAAAGTCACACTTCCTCCGAAGTTACCTGATCACGTTATATTTTGCAGAAGCCTAAACCAGCCCAATGACAAACTCATTGAGTTGATTCTTGCTGCTAAAACTGCACGCCAGCTAGGTGCCGGGCATTTAACTCTGGTTGCTCCGTACCTGTGTTATATGCGACAGGATAAGGCTTTTTCGCCCGGAGAAGCCATTAGCCAGACTGTCATCGGTCAACTGCTGGCCGATTTGTTCGATGACGTGATCACCGTTGATCCACACTTACACCGAACACATCATCTGATAGATGCTGTTCCTGCATCCAAAGCGCTGACATTATCAGCCACCTTGCCCATGCGTGAATTCTTGCAAAAATTAGGTGATATCTTTCTTTTAGGACCTGACGAAGAATCGCAACAATGGCTTGATGCTATTGCACAAGACTGTTGCCTTTCTTATTGTGTTGCTCGCAAAAAGCGATTAAGCGACACAGAAGTACAAATCACTCTGCCAGAAATAGATCTGCAAAATAAACGGGTCGTATTGATTGACGATGTAATTAGCAGTGGTGAAACTATCGCGATAACTGGCTTAAGTTGTTTTGAGAATGGAGCCAGCTCTGTCGATGTACTGGTAACACATCCGTTGTTTGCCACAGGTGCTATCGAGCGTTTAAAACAAGCTGGTATCGGTCAGATCTGGAGTACGGATAGCATCACACATTCCAGCAACTGTATTTTCTTGGCAGATTTGTTAGCAGAGGGAATCAACAAATTGAATTAGCTTACTCCGATGACTTAGAGTATTTCAGCCAACCCTTGCATTAGTGCTGACTTGCGCTTTATACACTTTTGCGTCAGTTCCTGCTCTCAAACCGACTCCCCTGAATGACCGCAATGTAATGCCAGAAGTGTTGAGTGACCGTTAACCGGAACTCATCACTGTTGCCTGAAAAATTCATCTGGCCGGTGTTTGCTGATTGCCGTCTTTGCCCTAGCCTCCAAATCAACCTCAATGAACTGCTTATGTCGTGAATTCAAAGAAGCACTTTCTATTCCATAAATTACAAGGGGTATTCTAATTAAATATTTGAGCTATAGTGTATATACATAAGATATGCTTTTTGTCGGGAGGTATTATGGACATATTACTTGGGATACTTTTCGTTGCTATGGTGACAATCACTATACTTTCCTTTACTTCACAGGAGTCTGATAGGAAAAAAGAGTAATCTGATAAGTGGTGGATTCCGCGGTCCTCGAACGACCGTCTGTTGCAGGCATAACAAAAAATCTAGGCTAAATGGCAGTTACTACATAAGCGGACAGTCGGTGGCTGGTATTTGAGGTAAACACGTCAAACAAATACACAATTTCTGAAACTTATCGACCGGCTCAGAAGTATATGAAGCTGACCGGCTATATATAATTCTTTGCTCTTATTCTGGAAGTCCAGCACGCTTTAAACCTATAGATAATAAATCAAGATGATCTGGATTTTTAAATGGAACTCGTTCGCTCAAGTCCTTAATTGAATATTCAGGTCTCTGTGATAATGTTTCTAAAACCTGCCATTCAGCCTCTTCAATATTACCCATGAGCGAATAACTTGCTGCCAACCAAAGACGAATCTGGTTATCCTCAGGATTTCTTAAGATTGCCTTGGAAAAAGTTTTCACAGCCTCTTCATACCTACTTGTCAAGAACTGACTTTGACCAAGAATATTTAAATACAAAGACGAATGAAGTGGGTTTAAGTTCATTGCCGTTCTGATAACCTCCAAGCTTTTTTCAGGCATACCTGAATAATTGAGAATAAAGGCCAGCATTGCATAACTATCAGCATGATTTGGATTGAGTGAAATGGCTTTTTCTACTGCTGAAACGGCTTCAGCATGTTGTCCCTGATATAACTTGATAATCCCATAGATCATGTTTACGACATTGCTCCGTGAGTTCCTTTTCATTGCCTTTTGTATAAGATCGTCTGCAGATTTCAGCGCAGCCTCGGGATCAGATACCCATTCAAAGAAATAATCACGACCATAAGACCACGAGAGGTATGCATAAGCATCAGCAAAATCGGGATCAGCTTCAATTGCTTGTTCAAAAAATACTTTTGAAGCTTTATTGCCAACCGAACTAACTCTATCAAATTGACTTTTAGCCTTTAGAAAAAAATCATAGGCTGCAACACTGTTGGTAAATCGTTCGGTGAGATTTTCTTTTTCCCTGTCGGTTAATTTAACCTCCAGAGCCCCGACAATTTTTTTCAGGACCTCATCCTGCAATGTAAAAATGTCATCGATATGACCATCATATCGATCCCCCCATACCTGTTTTCCACTGCTTATTTCAAGAAGTTGAGCGCCAATGCGTATAACTGAACCAAGCTTCCGAACACTTCCAGTTACTAGATAATTTATATTTAACTCTTTACCTATGGCTTGTATATCAAGCTCTTTTTCCCGGTAACGAAATGAAGAAGCTCTTGCAATGACAAATAAACCAGAAACCTTTGAAAGATCGGTAATCAGGTCTTCTGAAATACCATCGCTGAAATAAACCTGTTCTGCATCATTGCTTAAATTGGAGAATGGCAGCACTGCAATTGAAGGTTTTCGCTCACTATAATTTTCTGACGGTGTAACAGTTGTGGATTCTGAGGTCCGAGTCTGATCAATTGATGACAAAAAATGATATATTCCTGCTGCCGTAATAATCACAACCAGTGTGATCAAAATGCTTGGCAACCAATTAACTGAACCAGGTTTGTTGGTTTTTGCTTTCTGCGCTGTAGTTACAGACAATTTTTCATTTACAACATCATAAACTCTGACAGGTGAGCTAATATTTTTTACATGCTGTTCACCTCTGAATAAAAATTCATAAGATACCTTACTTGAAATCGCATCGTAAAATGAGCCGGATATTGAAATACCCCCAACTGGTGCCAATGATTCGATCCGGGAAGTAATGTTTACATCATCACCAAAAACATGATTATTTTCTTGAATGACATCACCTAAATTCAGCCCTATTCTAAACTGAATTTTCTTATGATCAGGGACAGATTCATTTTCTCTGTGGAAATGTTGTTGAGCCTCAATTGCACAAAACAAGGCGTCTCTAGCCGAGTTAAATACTGCAAAAACAGAATCTCCCTGGTATCCAATAACCTCGCCGCCCTTATTTTCGATGATTTTGGAGAATGCTTTCAGGCTTTTGCGGACGTTGACATAAGTTTCATCTTCATCCTGTTGAGTTAAGCGACTAAAGCCAGCAATATCAGCCATTAAAATTGCTGCGAGTTGTCTTGGAACTTGATGAGATTGCATTTCGCTAAGGCTATGATT